>NZ_JBFATO010000008.1:44568-222417 GCF_040678355.1 Streptomyces sp. NPDC052701 | reverse complement strand
CCTGTCCGCCCTCACCTGCGGAGCGGCGGCCCTGACCCTCCTGGTCCACGCGGCCCGCACACCACCGCCCGGCAGGGCCGCGCCGGGGCCGCCGTCCCGCTCAGCACGGCCGTTCCGCCGGTGCGTGGGCCGAGGCCCGGGTCAGTGTGCGGGCCGCGTGGACCAGGAGGGTCAGGGCCGCCGCTCCGCAGGTGAGGGCGGACAGGCTGCCGGGGCCCCAGGTGGTGACCAGGGTGTCCACGGGGGCGGCGAGGAAGGCGCAGCCGGGCAGGCGGGACACGAAGACCGTGGCCACGGCCGCCGCCTGGGCCGTGGCCGTGGCGGCGAGGACCACCGCCGGGGCGTGCGTGAAGCGGTGGACGGCGAGGAGGCGGGCCAGGAACAGCAGGGCGCCCAGGGCGAGGGTCTGGAGGTGGGCGGCGGGCTCGTCGAGGATCGCGGCGCACAGGGCGAGCAGGGCCGCCAGGGCGCACAGGAACAGGGCGAACGTCCCGAGGAGCAGCGGTCGTACGGTGCCGGCGAACTCCTCCAGGCCGCGGCTGGCGGTGAGCCTGCGGCGGGCGCGTACGGCGAAGAGGCGGGCGGTCCAGGCCGCCGGGGCACAGGCCAGGGCGAGGGCCAGCACCGGGGCGGTGGTGACGGGCCAGGGGCCGCCGGGGCCGCCGGTGGGCGGACCGTCGGGACCGCCGGTCACCGCCGCCCGGAGCAGGCCGTCGCCCAGGAGGGCGTAGCCGAGGAACCAGTACGTCCAGCTGCTGGACGGGCCGGGTGAGGTGCGGTCGTTGGTGCCGAGCGGACCTCTGCGAAGAGCGGTGCGCACGGCGAGGGCCACGGCCAGGACGCCCGCGGCCACCGCGACGAGGCGGGTGCGCCCGTCGGTGAGGTGCAGGGCGGCCACCGTGGCGGCGCACAGCGCGCCCGGCAGCAGGGTGAGGGCGACCCAGTCGGCGCGCGCCGTGGGGACCGGGGCGGGCACGGGGCGCGGGCCCGTGTCACCGTCGCCGCAGGCACGCGCGTACATCTCCTCCGCGAGGGAGAAGACGTCGCGGTGGCGGAAGCGTGCCGCGGTCCGGTCGGTGAAGCCGTGGGCCTCCAGGCCCGCGGCGATCTCCAAGGGGTCCACCGCGCGTTCGCACAGCTCCCGGTGGCGGTGCATCAGCGCCTTGACGGGGTCGGCGGCGCCCCGGCGGGGGGCGGGGGGCCTGCGCGCGGCAGCCGTCCGCGCGGCGCCCGGCGCGCCGTCGTCCCGGGCACCGGCGAGGCGCGCCCCGGGTGCGTCCCTGCCTCCCGCCGGTAGGTCCCTGCCTCCCGTCGCCACGCCCGGCCCGCTCACCGGCACGTCCTCCACCCCCGTCGCCGCGTGCGGGCCGGAAGCCGATGCGTCCGGCTCCCCCGCCGGCCACTCCTGCGGCCGCTCGTCCCACGCCCGGGCGCCGTGCGGGGTTCCGGGACGGTCCGGTGCGTCCGGGCCGCTCATCGCGCTCCCTCCGTCGCCGGCGCCGGAGTCGTGGCGCGTACGGGGCTGTGCGCCGCCCACCGGGGGACGTCGCGCGGTGCGGGGCCGGCCCAGGGGCCGGCGACGTGGGATTCGGCCGGAGTGGCGAACGGCAAGGGCTCCCCGGTGTCGCCGAGGACGACACGGCGCACCGGGTGGTGCGAGACGACCTCCAGGTAGATGGCGTCAAATGCCGCGATGTTCCGCTCGACGGTGAACAGTTCGAGTGCGCGGGCGCGCGCGGCGGCCCCCAGGCGCTCGCGGCGCTCGGAATCGCGCAGCAGCGACACGCACGCCTGGGCGAGCGCCCGCGGATTGCGCGGGGGCACGACGAGGCCCGTGCCCCCGACGACCTCCACGACCGCGCCCACGTCGGTGGAGACCGTCGCCCGTGCGCAGAGCATCGCCTCGACGAGGTGGACCGGGAAGCCCTCCACGACGCTGGACAGCACGGTCACGGCGCCCGAGGCGTACGCGTCGGCGGGGGTCGGCAGGTCAGGGCCGCCGATCTCCTCGAAGGAGACCGGGTTGTCGCCGACGGCGTGCGGGCCCGCCGCCTCGTCGGGGAAGAGCTGCGCGGCCAGCGCCCTGCAGTGGCCGAGATAGGCCGCGCCCTCGGGGCCGGAGGGGGCGCCGACGATGCGCAGGCGCGTCCCGGGTTCCTCCTTGCGGATCTCCGCGAAGGCGTGCAGGAGCGAGACGAGGTCCTTGGCGGGTTCGACGCGGCCGACCCAGACGAGGGTGTCCGGGTCCGAGCAGGAGGCCGACTCGCCGACCGCCGCGAAGGGCGCGGCGTCCATGCCGGGGTGGACCGTGCGCAGCTTCCCGCGGTCGGCGCCGCAGCGTTCCTGCCAGCGGCGGGTGTGCGCGTTGCCGGGCGTGACGAGGGCGGCCCGCCGGTAGATCTCGGCGGCGAGTCCGCCGTGCAGCGCGGCGAGCAGGGACCGCACCGCGGGCGACGCCTCCGTACTGGTCAGGTAGTGCGCCCGCAACCGCGCCCCGTACTCGGTGACCAGCAGCGGCACGCCGCAGAAGTGGCGGGCCAGCAGACCCGGCAGGGCGGCCGTGCCGCCGGAGGCGGCGTGGCACAGGTCGACCGCGCCGAGCCCTTCGTCCTCGTACCAGTCGAGGGAGAGGGGGCGCAGGACGCGTTCCAGGTGGGCCGCGACGGCGAGCAGCTCCGGCACGCGCGCCTCGCGCGCCGCGCGCAGGGCACCGGGGGCTCGGCAGGCGCGCTCCAGCGCGCGCACGGCCGCCTCGGAGCGCAGCGCGCCCACCAGTCCGCCCTCGTCGCGGGCGAGTTCGGCGAGGCCGTACAGAGCGTTGCCGAAACGGTCCGCCTCAAGAGCCGAAGCCGCCTGTCCGGTGGCCGTGGGGCCCGACGAACACACGACGGCCGCCAGTTCGCCGTAGCACTCCTCGAACCGCCGGCGCGCGCGGCGCCCGTACACGACCCCGTCGCCCTCGGCCGTCCACAGCGGTGCGGTGCGCACCCGGCCGACCTGCGGCGGCAGCGGGACCCAGCCCCCGTCCTCCTGGCGTTCACTGCGGCTGAGCGCGTAGACGTCGAACTCGTGCCGCGCGAGTCCGCGCACGAGCCGGTCGCACCAGAGTGCGGCGTCACCGCTCACATACGGATAGCCACCCTCCGTAAGCAGTCCGATGCGCACGAGTGCACCCCCGATCTCCCGTATGGGGAGCCGCCGTTGCCCCGGCGGCTCGCAGCGGGACGAACGTATGCGGACAAGGCGGTGGCGCGACGGACGGTTGTCCGTCACACCACCAAAAGGGGTGAACGGCCGTAACTTTCCCGTGCGGGTCGCGTTCTGCCGCGCCGGCAGACCGGGCGCGCACGCCCCGTCACACCGCGGCCGGCGCCCGCCGGACCTT
Source organism: Streptomyces sp. NPDC052701 (assembly GCF_040678355.1). NCBI lineage: Bacteria > Bacillati > Actinomycetota > Actinomycetes > Kitasatosporales > Streptomycetaceae > Streptomyces > Streptomyces sp. NPDC052701. The sequence goes on along the minus strand of NZ_JBFATO010000008.1, from coordinate 219,032 downwards.
CGTCAACGCCCTGGGTAGGGCCAGGGGTTGGCCCGGCAGTGGATGCCGTCGTGGTCGAGGAACTTGGTCTGCTGCTGCATGACCGGGGCGAGGTCGCCGTCCTTGTCGCAGGTGACGTGGCTGTAGCCCAGCCGGTGGCCGACCTCGTGGTTGATCAGCATCTGCCGGTAGGCGTGGATCTGGTCCCCGTACGTCTTCGACCCCTGCGCCCACCGGTAGGCGTTGATCATCACGCGTTCCGTCGCCGCCGAGTCGCAGGAAACGTTGTCCACGGTGGTGTCCAGGCCCGATCTGGCGCACCAGTCGGCGGTGGTGCCGGGGCTGGCCAGGGTGATCACGAAGTCGGGTCTGCCGGAGTGTATGCGCTCGAAGGTGCGGGCGCCGTTGTGGGCCCAGCCGCGGTCGTCGTTGAGCGTCTTGTGCACGGCTTCGGCGAAGAGTTCGCCGTCGAGTCCGAGCCCCTGCTCCACGTCCACGCGGTAGGTGAACTTCTGCCCCCTGCCGGGCGCCTTGGCGATGCCGGGGATCGCCTCGAACGTCCCCGGCCCCTCGAGCGTCGCGCTGAGCGGGTACTTCTCGTCCATCTTCTGCGCGTACGTCAGCGTCCCGGCACCGGGCGCCGCGGACGGCACCTCCCGCCCGTCGCCGCGCGAGGCGGAGTCCCGGACACCACGGGCCCGGTCGGCGGCGGACTGCGCCTGCGCGGCGGCTCCGTCGCGGTCGTCGGCGACCTGCCCGGCGACGACGACGGCCAGCACGGTGGTGACGGCGGCGGCCGCGATCCCGGTGAACGTCCGCCCCTTGCCGTTCCGGCCCGGCGCGGGCACCCCGGCGACCGGCGCGCCGGCAGCGGTCCCGGTGCCGGCGCTCCGGTCGGCGGCGGTGTTCCGGTCGGCGGCGGAGGCGCGGGCGTCACCGGGGTGCGCGCCCCGGGGCGTACGCGCCGTGCCGACGGCCGTACGGCGGGGCGCGAAGACGTCGTCGTCCTCGGCGAAGGCGTCCAGGTAGTCCTGCCGCGGTCCGCCCGCGGGCGCCTGCCGCTGCCGCGGTATGGCAGCGGCGACTCCACCGGGTGGGCCGTACCCGCCCTCGGCCTGCCCCTTCCACTCGCCCCAGCCGCCCCCGGCCTCCCGCTGCTCGGGGTGGCCGCCACGAGTGCGTGGCGTGCCGTGGGCGGGGGTGCCGTCACGCAGCGGCGGCACTCCGTGCGCAGGCGTGCCGTCCGGCGGTCCCGGAACCCCGTGCGCGGGCGTCCCCTCGGAGAACCGCGGCACGTCCCGCGCGGGCGCGCCCTGCGGCGCCCACCCGTCCGGCAGGCGCGGCACGCCGTATCCCGGCGCTCCGCCCGCGGGCCCCGGTCGCCGCCCGGGGTGCGGACCGGAAGCCCTGCGGGGACCGGTCCCCGTCGGCGCCCCGGCTTCCCGTCCGGCGGCGGATACGGTCGCCGGCGTCCCCTGGTCCTCGCGAGGGACCTCGCGAAGGTCCTCGCGCACCGTGTCCGGCCCCGAGCGGCCGTCCCGCGCTGCGGTCGTGTCCGTGGCGTCGCCCTTGCGGACGGGCCCGCGGCGGCTGTGGCGTCCCACCTCGCGCCTCAGCCTCCCGTGCTCTTGGCGGCAGCTCCGCCGTCGACGTCGTCCCGGGACCGGCCGTCCTGCGGGGAGCGGTCACCGTGGGCACTCGCGTCCGCGGCGCCCCGCGCGAGCGGCCCGTCCTCGGCCGCGGCGACGGATTCCCGGACACGAGGTCCCTCGGCACGGGATCCCGCGGCACCGGACTCCCCGGCATCCGGCTCCCGCACGGAGGCGAGGAGTTCGCGGAAGGCCAGGGCGACCGTCTCCGGGTATTCCATCATCGCCACGTGCCCCGCGTCCGGCAGGGTCAGCAGACGGGAGTCGCGGAAGGCGCGGGCCGCCCGCTGGGCCATGCGGAAGCCGACGAGCTGGTCCCGGCCGCCGTAGACGAGCAGGGTCGGTGCGAGCACCCGCTCGGCCTGGCGCCACAGCCCGTTCCGGCCGCCCAGGGTGTAGGCGTTGACCAGTCCGCGCGCGGAGCGCGCCATCGCGTCCCAGAAGTACGGCAGCCGCAGCCGCCGCTCCATCTCCTGCACGGCGTGCTGGAACCCCTCCGGGGTCACCCGCTCGGGGTTTCCGTAGCACAGCTGCATGACGCCCCGGACGCGCTGCTCGGCCGTCCACTCCCTGGTGAGCCTGGTGAAGAGGGGAGCCACCCCGGGTACCGCCAGCAGCCCCGTCGGCACGGCGGAGCGCTGCACGCGGATCTCGGGCAGGGCGGGCGACACGAGCGTGAGCGTACGCACGAGGTCGGGGCGTACCGCGGCGACGCGCGTGGCGACCGCACCACCCAGCGAGTTCCCGAACAGGTGCACAGGGCCGCGTCGGGTGGCGTCGAGATAACGGATGACCGCGCGCGCGTGCCCCGTGATCGAGTAGTCGCCGTCGTCCGGTGGCGGGGAGTCGCCGAAGCCCGGCAGGTCGACGGCCTCGCTGTCGACGAGGTCGTCCAGCAGCGGCATCAGCGCCGACCAGTTCTGCGAACTGCCGCCGAGTCCGTGGACGTACAGCGCGGGCGGGAGCCCCTGGCGCGCCGGGCGCCTCGACCGCACCGTCAGCGTGATCCCCGGCAGCTCCACCGACCTGAGCCGTTCGCCCTCCGCGATCCTGACGGCCGCCACCTTGGGGAGCACGTTTGCTGGCGGCACGAACGGCAGCTCGGTCGAAGACATGCGGCAATGTTACGAGACGATCACGCAGTGATTCACGTGTTCGCCGTCACAGGTATCCGTCAACTCGCGGGGGAACCAGGCGGCGAGGGGACCACACGGCGGGAAACCGGGGCGCCCGGCACACGCGGGGCACACGCGCACACCACACGCACACCGCGCGCACGGAACCCGCGAGGACCGCACGGAGACCGCACCGAGACCACGCGAAGGGCACGGGGGACCGGGAGGACGCGGCATCCGCGCATCTCCGCCGCCCCGCGGGGACGCGCATCGCGTCACGATCCGGACTCGGATCGCATAGCGTCCGGATCGGGTGTCTCCTAGGCTCGTACAAAGGGCACCCGCATGTGGCCCCTGCATCTTTCAGGGACGTTCGTAGGAAGGGAGCCCAGCATGGCCGTAGACCCCACCGACCCCGAGACGTTCGAGGACGGGGACGTCCGGGAGGCCCAGGAGTTCGGCGTCGAGGCCCCCGAGGTCGACGCGGCCGAGCAGCAGGCGGACATCAAGCCGGACCGCGACGACCCGCTGACCGGCCTGAACCCCGACCGGGCCAGCGAGGCCGACCTGGCGGAACAGGCCCGGATCGTCGCCCTGGACGAGGACGACTACCGGTGACGCACGGCGACGGGAGGCGGCACGGGGCGCCGCCGAGCAGGAGAGGGGCCGCATTTTGCCCGCTCTGATCTTGTTTGAAACCTTCTGCGCCGCATTGTTCACCGTCCGGTCCGTGAAATTCTGCGCTCGTACCGCGCACACCACGGTTACCGAAAAGTACGATGGCGACGCGGCCCGGACCGCACGTGGACGACTATGGGAGGCGGCGTGACAGCCATCGAGCAGACAGAGGCGGTTCGCCCGCGGGGCACACGCCTGCCGCGCCGCGCCCGACGCAACCAGCTGCTGGGCGCCGCCCAGGAGGTCTTCGTGGCCCAGGGCTACCACGCGGCCGCGATGGACGACATCGCCGAGCGTGCCGGCGTCAGCAAGCCGGTGCTCTACCAGCACTTCCCGGGCAAGCTCGACCTCTACCTGGCCCTGCTGGACCAGCACTGCGAGTCGCTCATCCAGTCCGTGCGCAACGCGCTCGCGTCGACGACCGACAACAAGCAGCGCGTCCGGGCGACGATGGACGCCTACTTCGCGTACGTCGAGGACGACGGCGGCGCCTTCCGGCTGGTCTTCGAGTCGGACCTGACGAACGAGCCGGCCGTGCGCGCGCGTCGACAAGGTCACCAACGAGTGCGCCGAGGCGATCTGCGACGTGATCGCCGAGGACACCGGCCTGTCCCGCGCGGAGTCCATGCTGCTCGCCTCGGGCCTGGGCGGCCTCGCCCAGGTGGTGGCGCGGGCCTGGCTGCACAGCGACCGCAGCGTGCCGCGCGACCAGGCGGTGCAGTTGCTGACCTCGCTGGCGTGGCGCGGCATCGCCGGCTTCCCGCTGCACGGAAGCGAGCAGCAGCACCACTGACGGGCGCTTTGTTCCCGCCCGGTGTTCGCTCGTGGCGTTCCCGGCCGCGCGGTGCACGTCCCCTCACCGGGCTAATGTGTGCTGGGTACGGCGCGGAAGGTCGCGCACATCACTGACCGTCGGAGGGACATAGCCGTGGAGGTCAAGATCGGCGTGCAGCACGCGCCCCGCGAGATCGTTCTGGAGAGCGGTCAGAGTGCCGAGGAGGTCGAGCGCGTGGTGGCCGAGGCACTCGCAGGGAAGTCGCAGCTGCTGAGCCTCGTGGACGAGCACGGCCGCAAGGTCCTGGTCCCGGCCGACCGCCTCGCCTACGTCGAGATCGGCGAGCCGGCCCCGCGCAAGGTCGGCTTCGGCGCGCTGTAGGCACGCGCACAGGCGCACACGGCGGAAGGGCCCGGCGGTTTCGCACCGCCGGGCCCTTCCGTCGTGCCCTCCCGCCCGTCGCGCCCTTCCGCCGCGCACCCGCCTCTCGCCCCCTTCTCCCCCGCTCCCCTCCACGGATGGAGCACAGATCGCGCACAGAGAAGGTTGCATTCCGCAGGTCAGGGGTAAGACGGGCTACGACCGTTCCAGGCGGCCGGCCATGTGGGAGGGACCCCGACATGCTCTTGGAAGCGCTGAGCTCCGCGATCCTCGGCCTCGCTCTGGCGTGGGCGGCCGCACACCGGCTGCCGCACCGCCTGCCGGCCCGCGCCCTGGTGCTGTCGACGGGTGGCGCCGGAGCCCTCTTCGGCGCTTTCGTCATGCACAGCGCGCTGGACGCCGTGGGCCTGCCGGTGATCCTGCTCGGCGCGGCGGTCGTCTCCGTGGCCTCGCTGTCGCTGCTGCTGCGCCCCTCGGGAAGGCTCCGCCGCCACTCGGCGGCCGCCTGAGCCGCGGCCGGGGCCGGCGCGGACGCCGGCCCGGCCCGGTCAGGCGGCGAGGCCCGGTCAGGCCGCGAGGCCGAGTGCCGCCATGCGCTTGGTGTGCGCCTCGGTGATCCGGGAGAACATCCTGCCGACCTCGGCGAGGTCGAAGCCGTCCGCGACACCGCCCACCAGCATCGTCGACAGCGCGTCCCGCTCGGCGACCACCCGCTGGGACTGCGACAGGGCCTCGCCCATCAGCCGCCGCGCCCACAGCGCGAGCCGCCCGCCCACGCGCGGGTCCGCCTCGATGGCGGCGCGCACCCGGTCGACGGCGAAGCCCGCGTGCCCGGTGTCGTCGAGCACGCCCAGCACCAGTCCACGGGTGTCGGAGTCCAGCCGGGCCGCGACCTCGCGGTAGAAGTCGCTGGCGATGGAGTCGCCGACGTACGCCTTGACGAGGCCCTCCAGCCAGTCCGAGGGCGCCGTCTGCTTGTGGAAGCCGTCGTACGCGGCGACGAACGGCTCCATCGCCGTCGTCGGCTCCTCCCCGATCTCGGCGAGCCGGCCGCGCAGCCTCTCGAAGTGGTGGAACTCGGCCGAGGCCATCTTGGCCAGCTCCGCCTTGTCCTCCAGCGTCGGCGCCAGCTTGGCGTCCTCCGCGAGCCGCTCGAACGCCGCCAGCTCCCCGTACGCGAGCGCGCCGAGCAGGTCCACGACCGCCGCGCGGTACTGCGGGTCGACGGAGGCCGTCGCCCAGTCGCGGGCCGCGACTCCGGTGTGCTCGGCGGGGGTGTCCGTGGGGTTTTCAGGCTTGTCAGAGCTCGTCATGAAGCGCACAATAGTCCGCTCGCCGCCGGGTGGACGGTCCCGGCCGACCGGTGTGACGACGAAGACGTGACCAAATCGGCCATCGCATGTGCGCGGATCCGGGGTATGGTGGTAATGAGCCTGCTGAGTAGGTCCGTGCGTCCATGAGGACGTGACGGCGTACCCGACGGGCCGCACGTATGAGGATGCCCGGTCGGTGGCCCGATCGGCTCCGACCCGACAGCCCTCCTCGCCCGCACGGAAAACGCGCGGACGGAACCGGAGGGACACCTCAGCGGTACGAGCGCTAGAGCGTCGGCAGTGGTCCCGTGCCACACGGTCCGCCCGCGTGGGCGGCCGACGTCCCCGGCACGGTCACGCGACACGACCCCCCGCGCTCGCCTCGCGCCGCGCACACAGAAGAGGCAGCACCCTGACTACGACGTTTCGTGAACTCGGGATCCTCCCCGAGACCGCCGAGGCCCTGGAAGCCGTCGGCATCACCACCCCCTTCCCCATCCAGGAGATGACGCTGCCCGTGGCCCTGTCGGGCTCGGACGTCATCGGCCAGGCCAAGACCGGCACCGGCAAGACGCTGGGCTTCGGCCTTCCGCTCCTCGAGCGCGTGACCGTCCCCGCCGACGTGGAGGCCGGCCGCGCCGGGCCCGAGGACCTGACCGACGCCCCGCAGGCGCTCGTCGTCGTCCCCACGCGCGAGCTGTGCACGCAGGTCACCAACGACCTGCTGACCGCGGGCAAGGTGCGCAACGTGCGCGTCCTCGCGATCTACGGCGGCCGCGCCTACGAGCCCCAGGTCGAGGCCCTGAAGAAGGGTGTCGACGTGGTCGTCGGCACCCCGGGCCGCCTGCTGGACCTCGCGGGCCAGAAGAAGCTGGACCTCGGGCACATCAGGTCCCTCGTCCTCGACGAGGCCGACGAGATGCTCGACCTGGGCTTCCTGCCCGACGTCGAGAAGATCATCAACATGCTTCCGGCCAGGCGCCAGACCATGCTGTTCTCGGCGACCATGCCGGGTGCGGTCATCGGTCTCGCCCGCCGCTACATGTCGCAGCCCACCCACATCCGCGCCACCGCGCCGGACGACGAGGGCGCGACGGTCGCGAACATCAAGCAGTTCGTCTACCGCGCCCACTCCATGGACAAGCCGGAGATGGTCGCCCGCATCCTGCAGGCCGAGGGCCGCGGACTGGCGATGATCTTCTGCCGCACCAAGCGGACCGCCGCGGACATCGCCGAGCAGCTCGAACGCCGCGGCTTCGCCTCCGGCGCGGTCCACGGCGACCTCGGCCAGGGCGCCCGCGAGCAGGCGCTGCGCGCCTTCCGCAACGGCAAGGTGGACGTGCTGGTCTGCACCGACGTCGCCGCCCGCGGCATCGACGTCGAGGGCGTGACCCACGTCATCAACTACCAGTCGCCCGAGGAGGAGAAGACCTACCTGCACCGCATCGGCCGTACGGGCCGCGCGGGTGCGAAGGGCACGGCGATCACCCTCGTCGACTGGGACGACATCCCGCGCTGGCAGCTGATCAACAAGGCGCTGGAGCTGGACTTCAACGACCCGCCGGAGACGTACTCCACCTCGCCGCACCTCTTCTCCGACCTCGGCATCCCCGAGGGCACGAAGGGCGTCCTGCCTCGCTCGGAGCGCACGCGCGCCGGGCTGGACGCGGAGGAGCTCGAGGACCTGGGCGAGCCGGGCGGCCGGGGGCCGCGCGGACGCGGGGGCCGGAGCGAGCGGGGCGAGTCCCGGACGGCCGACCGCGAGCGTTCCGACCGCGAGCGTCCGGCCCGCACGCCGCGTCGCCGCCGTCGTACGCGCGGCGGGGCGATGGTGGAAGGCGCGCCGGAGTCCGCCGGGACCGCGGCGCCGCAGGGCGCGGCCACGGAGGCCGCCGAGGCGGAGGCCGCCACGGCTGCCCGCACTCCGCGCCGCCGTCGCCGGATGCGCGGCGGGGTCCCCGCGGAGGCGACGCCGGCCGCGGCCGCCGAGTCCTTCGCGCCCGAGGCCGCGCGGTCCGCCGTGGCGACCGCCGAGGGCGCGGCGCCGGAGACGGCCGAGGCACCGGCCAAGCCGCGCCGCCGCACCCGCAAGTCCGCGGAGCCGGTGGCCGAGGCGGGCACCGCGACCGTTTCGAATGCCGCTGCCCCGTCCGGGGCCGCCGTCACCCCGTCGGGCACGGACACCACGGTCGTCGCGGACGTCCCGGTAGTTGCGGAGGCCGCTGTGGCCGCGGAGGCCGACGCCCCCGCCGCCGCGCCGCGTCGCCGCACCCGCAAGGCGGCCACCGCCGCCCGGACGGCGGTCGACACGGCCGAGGGCGCCACCGACTCCGCCCCGGAGCAAACGGAGACCAAGCCGCGCCGCACCCGCAAGGCCGCGGCCAAGGCCGAGGAGAGCGCCGGCACGGCCGGGGCCGCCGAGACCGCCGAGGCCAAGCCGCGCCGCCGCACCCGCAAGGCCACCGAGCCCGCCGCGGCCGTCGCCGCCGGCATCCCGGCCCAGTCCGCCGAGGAGCCGGTGCCCGCCGAGGCCAAGCCCAAGCGGACCCGCAAGACGGCGGCCAAGGCCGAGCCGACCGCCGACATCGCCGACGCGGCCGACACGGCGAACGCGGCGGAGCCGAAGCCCAGGGCCCGCCGCACCCGCAAGGCAGCGGCCACCGCGGAGCCCTCGGAGGGCTGACGCCCCGTCCGACGGCCCGGTCCCACCCCAGCGTGGGCCCGGGCCGTCGGCGTTCCCCCACCGCTTCGGTCCCCGCCCCGCCACGGCCCGCCCCGGCCCTCCGCTTCCCCCTCGGGCCGCCCGCGCCTCGGACCACCGCCGGACAGGGCCGCCCCCACCCGCTACCCTCCCCCCCGTGACCACCCGAGCCGCTCCCGCCCCGTCCCCCGACACCCGCAGGTACCTCCTCCCCACCTCCCGCGGGGAGTTCGCCGTCGTCGACGTGCCCGCGGCACCCGGTACGGAACCGAGGGGCGTCGCGCTGCTGCTGCCCGGGTTCACCGGCAGCAAGGAGGACTTCACGCTGCTGCACGGGCCGCTCGCGGCGCGCGGGTACCGCAGCGTCGCGGTGGACGGGCGGGGGCAGTACGAGTCGGACGGGCCCGAGGACGACGAAACCGCCTACGCGCAAAGGGAACTGGCCCGGGACGTGCTCGCGCAGGCCGAGGCACTCGGCACGCCCGTGCACCTGGTCGGGCACTCCCTCGGCGGTCAGATCGCCCGTGCCGCCGTCCTGGCCGACCACTCCCCCTTCCGCTCGCTCACCCTCATGGCGTCCGGCCCGGCGGAGATCTCCGTCTCGCAGCAGCAGCGCGTGAAACTGCTGCGGGACGCGCTCGCGGTGATGTCGATGGCGCAGGTCTGGGGGGTCATCCAGGCCATGGGGCCGCCCGAGGAGGTCGGCGGCCCGGCCCGCGGCATCGGCGGCCGGGAGCATCTGCGCCGCCGCTGGCTGGGTACCAAGCCCGCCCAGCTCCTGGCCACGGGACGGCAGTTGTGCACCGAGCCGGACCGTGTCGCCGAGCTCGCCGCCGTGCCGCTGCCGTTCCACGTGCTGTCCGGTACGCACGACGACACCTGGCCGGTGGCGCTCCTCGACCGGATGGCCCTGCGCCTGAACGCGCGCCGCACGGTCGTCGAGGGAGCCGAGCACTCCCCGAACGTGGACCAGCCCCTGCCGACCGCCCGCGCCCTCGCCGACTTCTGGGACGCCGTGGCGGGCTGAGTCAGTACTGCGCCTGCAGGTGCTCCCAGAAGCCGTCGCGCAGTACCCGCCGCAGGTCCGCCTGCCCGCGCAGCGAGTACTGCAGCAGGTCCTCGGCCTCCACGAGCAGGTCCTGGTCGACCGAGCCGGGCAGGTAGGGGTGGCCGGGCAGCAGGTCCACGAGTGCGTCGCGGCCCCGGGCCGCCAGCCACTTGGCGGCGATCCGGGCACCCACGAAGCGGACGTCCTCGCGGGTGGGACGGTCCGCCGGCTCGTAGGCGGGGGCGGTGCGCCGGGAGACGTACGGCTTGAAGAAGTCGAGGTCGAGGGTGCGCTGGCTGTCGACCTCCCACAGCAGCGGCTCGGCCTGGTTGCGGCCCTCGGGCGCCTCGATGCCCCACAGGTGGACCCGGGCGCCGTACCCCTGCGCGGCCTCCACCGCCGACACCAGGTCCTCGTCGCCGCCGAGCAGCGCGGCGTCGCTGATGGCGCGGTGCCGGGCCAGGGACTCGAGGTCCGTGCGGATGAGGGAGTCGACGCCCTTCTGCTGGTTGTTGGCGTTCAGGTTGCCCAGTCTGACCTTGACGTCCGGGAGCTCGGCGATGCTCTGCTGCTCGGCCGTGTGGATGCGGCGCCTGGCGCCGTCGTACCAGTAGACCCGCAGCAGCCGGCTGTCGGCGAAGACGGTGCGGGCCCGGTCGATGAGCGCGTCGATCAGTCCTTCGGCGTCGAGGTCGAACGCCCGCCGGTCCTCCGTTCCGGCCACCAGCCGCCCCGCGGCCGCGTACAGATAGCCCGCGTCGACGAAGATCGCATGGGTCGAGGGTGTCTTCGCCACCTCGGCGAGCATGCGCCGCAGCAGCTCGTTGGTGCGGTCGATGCGGACGCTGAGGGCCGCCAGGTCGTCGTTCATCACTTTCCATTGTTTCGGCGGTCACGCTGCGAACACAACCGCTCCCGGTCGGTCCCGCACCGAACACCTACCGATCGGTAATTAGACGTTCGAAAAATTTATTTAGCGTAGGGAATGTTTGTAACACGCAGCTCGTTGAATCCGTAGGAACAGGGGGCACCGCCGCCCCGTGCGCCACCCACCAGTAGTTCTCCTTCAGGAGGATGACCAGACGAAGGGAGAAGCCATGCGCTTCGAGATCATGCGACTCGACGACGTCGACGGCACGCCCGTGGACACCACCGTCGTGGACGCCGCCTCCGTCAACCGTATCGTTCAGCAGGCCGCCGCCATCGGGCAGCGGCTGTGGATCCGCCCGGCCGAGACCCCGGCCTCGTGACGCGGAGCCCTTTTCCATACGCTTGAGTGCCACAACGCGCGGGAGCCCCGGTACGGAGACGCCGTACCGGGGCTCCTCCGCTTTGTCCGGGAGTTCGCCGAGCCGCCGCTCAACCGCCCTGGACCACCTGGGTGACGCCGTTGATGATCTGCTGCACGGCGATCGCGGAGAGCATCATGCCCGCGAGCCGCGTCACCAGGAGCACCCCGCCGTCCTTGATGACCCGGATGATCAGCAGCGAGTACCGCATCACCAGCCACAGCACGACGTGGATGGCGAGGATCGCCGACCAGACCGACACCTGCGCGGCGACGCCGTCCGCCTTCTGCACGGCGAGGATGACGGACACGATCGCGCCGGGCCCGGCCAGCAGCGGCATGCCGAGCGGCACCAGGGCGACGTTGACGTCCTTGGTCTGCTTCGGCTCGTCCGTCTTGCCGGTGAGCAGGTCGAGCGCGATCAGCAGGAGCAGCAGTCCGCCCGCGATCATCAGCGCGGGCACGGACACGTGCAGGTAGGCGAGGATCCGGTGCCCCAGCACCCCGAACACGGTGATCACGCCACCGGCCACGCAGACGGCCTGGAGCGCCATCCGCCTCTGCACCCGGCCGGTGCGGCCGGCGGTCAGGGCGAGGAAGATCGGGGTGATCCCGGGGGGATCCATGATGACGAAGAGGGTCAGGAACAGAGAGCCGAAGACGGCGAGGTCGAACATGGGTGCCTTGCGGAGAAGGAGGAACGGAGGGTGGGCGCGCAGGACGTGGGCCTCAGGCCCCGCCGGCCCCCGGCACCGGGAACGCCCCGAACGCCCGCCGCGTGATCTCCCCGTACACCTCGGGGTCCGTGGTGTACTCGCCGAGTGCGCAGGTCTTGCGGCTGCCGTGGTAGTCGCTGGACCCGGTCACCAGCAGGCCCAGTTCCCCGGCGAGGCCGCGCAGCCGCGCGCGGGTGCCGGCGTCGTGGTCCATGTGGTCGACCTCAATGCCGTCGAGCCCGGCGGCGGCCATCTCGGCGATCGCGGACTCCGGGACGGTGCGGCCGCGCTTGCTCGCGCCCGGGTGGGCGAACACCGCGACCCCGCCGGCGCCCTTGATCAGGCGGATCGCCTCGAAGGGGTCGGTCTCGTGCTTCTCGACGAAGGCCCGCCCGCCGTCGGCCAGCCAGTCCCGCGTGAACGCGTCGCCCACGGTCGGGACCACGCCCAGCTCGACGAGCGCGGTCGCCACGTGCGGGCGCCCGACGGATCCGTCACCGGCGATGCGCGCCACCTGCTCCCAGGTGACGGGCACGCCCAGCTCCCGCAGCTTGGCGACCATGCCCTTGGCGCGCGGCACCCGGTCGTCCCGGACCAGCTCGCGCTCGGCGAGCAGGGCGGGCTCCTCGGGGTCGAAGAGGTAGGCCAGCATGTGCATGCTGACACCGTCGACGCGACAGGAGAGCTCGGCGCCGGTGACCAGCGTGAGCCCTTCAGGAAGCGCGGCGATCGCCTCGGCGTGGCCGCGGGTGGTGTCGTGGTCGGTCAGCGCGACGACGTCCAGTCCGGCCGCGGCGGCCTTGCGCACCAGGTCGGCCGGGCTGTCCGTGCCGTCGGAGGCGGTGGAGTGGGTGTGCAGGTCGATGCGCACGCGGACTCCAGGCGGTGACGGGACGGACGGGGACGCTCAAGGATAACCGGATTTTCGGTCACCCCTGTCACACCCGAAATGCCCCTGCGCCCCCTACCGCCGGGCCGCGGCACCGAACCGCACGACCCGCCCTACGGCTGCATCAGCCGCGGCGACAGCGCCCCGCACGGCACGAGCTCCACCTCGGCCCCGGCCTCCCGCAGGTCGGCCAGCACCAGCTCGTCGTACATCAGCAGCCCGGACTGTTCCGGCCAGACCACCGCCCACAGCCACAGGCCCAGCGCCTCGCCCGCGAAGACCGCGCGGTCCTCCGGGGCGCCCGAGACGAGCCACAGCGGAGTCGGACGGCCGCCGGCCAGCACCTTGGCCTGGGCGGGCTTCTCGACGTCCATGTGCGGCCCCGGGTCGGGGCCGTCGATGCCCGCGTACCGCGCGCCGAGGCCCACGCCGAGCTCCTCGGCCACCAGGATCAGCTCGCCCATGCCGCCCACCGGGCCGGGTCCCGAGCAGGCCACCGCCGTGGCGCGGCCGCCGCTGCGGTCGTCGCCCGCGCAGGCGACGCCGGTGAACAGCCAGCCGACCGGAAGCGGCCACGGCATCCACACCGGCACCTGCGCGCGGTGCACCACCACGTTGAGGGCATCGACGCTCGGCGGTATCACGGGCTGCACCGGGTGCACGGTGCCGTGCGCATCGCACTGCCACGAATCGGAGAAGAGGCCGGGAGCCCTGACCCGGCCACCACACTTCGGGCAACTGGGTTCGCCCCTCATAGGGCTCCACGCTCCTACCCTTGCCACGCCACGTCAAGGACGATCACTCATCCGGACGGAACCGGCCCCCCGAAACCGGATGGCCTCTACATTGGCCAGCATCCTCGACTCAATACATGCATATGCCATCCACCGTGCCGCGCCGGCCGGAGGCCGTGCGGACGACGGCGGGCGCGTCCGCCGCCGTCCGCACGGGCGTCGGGCCGGTCGATCCGCCCCTGCCGTCCGCCGCCCGGGGCCCGCACGCCACGGCGAGCGGGAGCTCCCGTCCACCGCCCCGGCCGTGGTCGTGGCGCCGCGACCTTCGCCAACCGATGCCTTCCGGCCAGGAATTGGTGAGCTTGCTTACTCGGGCGTCAGTCCAGCGGGACGGACCTGCGGACCGGATCCCGCAGGTCCGTCCCGTGCGTCAGCCAGCGCTCCTGGAGGGCCTGGGCGCCGTGCACGCGCTTGAAGGCGGCCTCGTTGGGGGTCATGGGCAGCAGCGGCAGGAACCGTACCGGGTCCATGGGTGCGTCGAGCTCCAGGTCCTCGACCAGGCCGCCCGGCTCGGCCACCAGGACGGACGTGAACGAAGCGCCGGGCCACAGGGGTTGCCCGACGTCGAGGGAGGCGCCGGGGGCCACGACCACACCCTCGACCTGCGGGGACGCGGCGAGCACGGCCAGCGGGCGCAGCACCTTGTCGGTGTCCGCCAGGCCCGCCCGGACGGAGAGGACCAGCTCGGCGCGCGGGCCCTGGACCGGGTCGGCGAGCATCGCCGTGGGATCCGCCATGGGCTGTGCGGACATGCCGAGGGTGGCGTAGCGGACGACGTCCCCCTCCCGGAAACGCAGCACCTCGACGCGGTCCGTGCCCAGGAAGGTGACCGCCGCGCGCGCGTCCGGCTCGCCCAGCGCGGTGCGCAACCGAGCCTCGACCAGAGGAAGGACATCAGACATGCCGCGAGCATAGAACTCGTCAGTACGGGGCGAAGCAGCGCCTTGACACGTCGGGCGGCTGCTACTCTGGGCCGGTGGTTCGGGGCAGCACGCAGAAGCGTCGCGTATCGAGTCCCGACGCCGTCGTCAACACTCCCCTACGGGGAACCCCTGCAGGGGGAAGGAACGTCCCTTACGAGGGACCGGCCGGAGGAGGTGGGGCTGTCATGGATCGAAGTCGACCGTGCAGTACCATCCGCTCTTCCGCCCACTGATGCAGCCGCTCCGACTCCGGCCGGCTGCCACCTCTCGCATTCGCGTCTTCATGAGCGTCTTCGTACGGAAGAGCACTTCCTTTCGTTTTGCCTGATCTGCCTCAGTAGCTGAATCAGTGACGAGGCTCGCCACCGCGACGGTGCGGTGCTCCCCGCTTTGTGGACGCGCCAAACATCTCCCTCCAGGACGTCCTCATTCCGGGCAGTTCCACCCGTCGTCGGCGCCTTTCGTCGCCCGTTGCGAAGGAGCCCGCCCATGTCGATGATCCGCGACCTGCGCGCCGTGGTCCGTCCCTCCCGTGTGTCGCTGCGCAAGGACAGCGGCACCTACGACACCACGCGCGACCCCGCGACGGCCTCCGCCGTCGTCGACTGCGCCGTCTACCACGACGGCAGGCGCGTCGTCACCGACCGGCCGCTGAGCCCGCAGGAGGCGATGCGGCAGGTCCGCCGGGACGGCGGCTTCGTGTGGATCGGCCTGCACGAGCCGACCGAGGCCGAATTCGCCGGGATCGCCCGGGAGTTCGGGCTGCACCCGCTGGCCGTGGAGGACGCCGTCCAGGCCCACCAGCGCCCCAAGCTGGAGCGCTACGACGACTCCCTCTTCACCGTCTTCAAGACGATCCACTACATCGACCACGACCGGCTCACCTCCAGCAGCGAGGTCGTCGAGACCGGTGAGGTGATGTGCTTCACCGGCCGGGACTTCTTCATCACCGTCCGGCACGGCGGGCAGGGCTCGCTGCGGGGCCTGCGGCGCCGCCTGCAGGACGACCCCGAGCTGCTGTCCAAGGGCCCCTCGGCCGTGCTGCACGCCATCGCCGACCACGTCGTCGACGGGTACATCGCGGTCGCCGACGCGGTGCAGGACGACATCGACGAGGTGGAGACGGAGGTGTTCTCGCCGGGCCGCAAGGGCGCCCCGCGCGGCACGGACGCCGGCCGGATCTACCAACTCAAGCGCGAGGTGCTGGAGTTCAAGCGGGCCGTGTCGCCGCTGCTGCGTCCCATGCAGCTGCTGAGCGAGCGGCCGATGCGGCTGATCGACCCGGACATCCAGAAGTACTTCCGGGACGTCGCCGACCACCTGGCCCGCGTGCAGGAGCAGGTCGTCGGCTTCGACGAGCTGCTGAACTCCATCCTCCAGGCCAACCTCGCGCAGGCGTCCGTCGCGCAGAACGAGGACATGCGGAAGATCACCTCGTGGGCCGCGATCATCGCCGTGCCGACGATGGTGTGCGGGGTCTACGGCATGAACTTCGACCACATGCCCGAGCTGCACTGGCGCTACGGCTACCCGGTGATCATGGGCATCACGGTGGTCATCTGCCTGGGCATCCACCGCACGCTGAAGCGCAACGGCTGGCTGTGATGGCGCCCGGACCCCTCCTGGTTAGGCTGGGCCCATGACAAGCGAGCTGCTCGGCCGGGCCCTGATCGAGGAGGCCACGAAGAAGTCCGGTCTCATCTGGGTCCGGGGACCCGGGGCGCCCGCCCGCGCCCTGTGGCACGTGTGGCACGAGGGCGCGGCCTGCGTGGTCGGCGACGGGCCGGGCGAGCAGCCGCTGCCGGGGCTCGCCGACGGGGCCGAGGCCGAGGTGACGGTCCGCAGCAAGGACAAGGGCGGCCGGCTGGTCTCCTGGACCGCGAGGGTCGTGGAGCTCGCGTCCGGGTCCGAGGCCTGGCAGGCCGCGGTCGCCGAACTCAAGGGCAAGCGGCTCAACGCCCCCGACGGCGAGGCCGTGCCCGACCGGTGGGCGCGCGAGTGCCGGGTGCTGCGCCTGGAGCCGACGGGGGCGGCCGCACCGCTGCCGGACGGCTCCCTGGCCCAGGCGCCGCTGCCGACCCCGGCGACGACGCGCGAACCGGTCCCGGCCGGGCTGCCGCGCCTGCTGCTGAAGAGGCGCAGACGCCGGTAGCGGGCCTACGACGCCGGCAGCTGCCTGCCGTAGTCCACGGTCTCGCTCTTCGCCGGCTCCTGCAGGGCGAAGTCCTTGCCCCACGCGGAGAAGCGGAGGGTGCCCGCCCCGCCGCCGCGCACCAGGCGCAGCGGGTACGGCTTGCCCTCCAGGGAGACGTCCAGGGTGCCGCCGGAGCCCTTGTCCCCGGTGATGCGGATGGTGCGGACGCCCGCCTGCTCGTGGTGGCCGTCCGTCGTCAGCGTGCCGTGCAGCGTCAGCAGACCGTCGAGGAGGACGTCCTTGTCCGTGAAACCGCTGAACTTCTTGTACGAGGGGTCGCCCTGCGGCACCTTCACGTACTTGCCGTCGAGCTTGCCGGCCGCCGCCGCGTCCGCCTCGCCGTCCTCGCCCTGGCCGTCGTCGTGACCCCAGAACTCCGCGTCCGCCTTGAGATACAGCTGCTCGCCGATCCGCAGCAGCTGGAAGGTCGCCCCCTTGGCGGTGACCGATCCGGTGGCGCCGTCGTCCTTCAGCCGCATGTCGAGCGTGTAGGTGCGCCCGCTGCTGACCACGGTGCCGTGCAGCCGGACCGCGGGGGCGGACCCGGCGGCCGTACGGGTCCGGCTCTGGATCTTCTCGGCGGGCAGTCGGCCGACGCCGTTGGTGCCCTTGTCGGGGTCCTCGGCGCATCCCGTGAGGCCCGTCCCCGCCACGACCAGCGCGCACACGGCGCTCGCCAGCGCGGACCTGCGGTCACGGCCCTGGGGAATCGGAGTCACAGGTGGGGCTGCCTCTCTGACGGGGGACCTGAACGGCGTACCGCAGAGTACCGGGGCCGTACGGGCCGCGCGGAGCCAGTCCGTCCGGACCCCTCACCAGCGCACTCCCGATCGGGACGGGCTAGCCTGAACCCCACCCGAGCGGGCAATTCGCACCAGAGGCACAGGACGCGACACAGCACGAACCCCGCACGCAAAGGAAACAGAGCCATGGCAGCCGGCGCCCCCCGGATCTTCGTCTCGCACCTCTCCGGTGTCGCCGTCTTCGACCCGGCCGGCGACCAGGTGGGGCGCGTGCGCGACCTGGTCGTCGTGCTGCGGGTGGGCCGCAAACCGCCGAGGCTGCTCGGCCTGGTCGTCGAACTCGCCACCCGCCGCCGCATCTTCCTGCCCATGACCCGGGTCACCGCCATCCAGTCCGGCCAGGTCATCACCACCGGCGTGCTCAACGTCCGGCGCTTCGAGCAGCGGCCCACCGAGCGGCTCGTCTTCGGCGAGCTCCTGGACCGGCGCGTCACGCTCACCGGGACCGGCGAGGAGGTCACCGTCCTGGACCTGTCGGTGCATCAGCTGCCGGCCCGCCGGGAGTGGGAGATCGACCGGGTCTTCGTCCGCAAGGGCAGGAAGGGCGGCGCCTTCCGCCGCAGCAAGGGCGAGGCGGTGACCGTCGAGTGGTCCGCCGTGACCGGGTTCTCCATGGAGGAGCACGGGCAGGGCGCCGAGAACCTGCTCGCCACCTTCGAGCGGCTGCGCCCCGCCGACCTGGCGAACGTCCTGCACCACCTCTCCGCCAAGCGCCGCGCGGAGGTCGCCGCCGCCCTCGACGACGACCGCCTCGCGGACGTGCTGGAGGAGCTGCCGGAGGACGACCAGATCGAGATCCTCGGCAAGCTGAAGGAGGAGCGCGCCGCCGACGTCCTGGAGGCCATGGACCCGGACGACGCGGCCGACCTGCTGAGCGAGCTGCCGGAGGAGGACAAGGAGCGGCTCCTGAGCCTGATGGAGCCCGCCGACGCGGCCGACATGCGGCGCCTGATGTCGTACGAGGAGCGCACGGCGGGCGGCCTGATGACGACCGAGCCGGTCGTGCTGCGGCCCGACTCCACCGTCGCCGAAGCCCTCGCCCGCGTCCGCAACCCCGACCTGTCCCCGGCCCTGGCCGCCCAGGTCTACGTCTGCCGCCCGCCCGACGAGACCCCGACCGGCAAGTACCTGGGCACGGTCCACTTCCAGCGCCTGCTGCGCGAGCCGCCCTACACCCTGGTCGGCTCGATCCTCGACAACGATCTGCAACCCCTCGACCCCGAGGCGCCGCTGCCCGACGTCGCCGGGTTCTTCGCCACGTACGACATGGTGGCGGCGCCCGTGGTGGACGAGGCCGGCTCGCTGCTGGGCGCGGTGACCGTGGACGACGTCCTGGACCACATGCTGCCGGAGGACTGGCGCGAGACGGAGTTCAGCTCGGTGGAGGACGAGGAGGTGGCGGCCGATGGCTCCTGAGCGCGACACGGCACGCGAGCGCGTCCCGGCCGGGGCCACGGCCGCGACCCGCCACCGCCCCCGGCTCGACCAGCCGCGCCCGCGGCGGCTGAGGCTGCTGCCCGAGTACGACCCGGAGGCCTTCGGGCGGCTGTCGGAGCGGGTCGCCCGCTTCATCGGCACCGGGCGGTTCCTGGTCTGGATGACGGTGATCGTCATCACCTGGATCGGCTGGAACATCCTCGCCCCCCGGCACCTGCGGTTCGACGAGTACCCGTTCATCTTCCTGACGCTGGCCCTGTCCCTGCAGGCCTCCTACGCGGCCCCGCTGATCCTGCTCGCGCAGAACCGGCAGGACGACCGGGACCGGGTCAACCTGGAGCAGGACCGCAAGCAGAACGAGCGCTCGATCGCGGACACCGAGTACCTGACCCGCGAGATCGCCGCGCTGCGCATCGGCCTCGGCGAGGTCGCCACCCGCGACTGGATCCGCTCGGAATTGCAGGACCTGGTCAAGGAGCTGGAGGAGCGGCAGGACGGCCACCGCGACAGGCCCGTCGTATTCCCGGCGGAACGGTCACGGGGGCGTGACACAGACGACCGCTGACGGCTTTCCCAGGCCCCTGCGCAGCGCCGTACCATCGTCTTCATGGCTACGGAAGACGCGGTGCGCGAGGCACTGGCGACGGTGAACGACCCCGAGATCAACCGGCCCATCACGGAACTCGGGATGGTCAAGTCGGTGGAGATCGGCGCGGACGGAACGGTCGCGGTCACCGTGTACCTGACCGTCTCCGGGTGCCCCATGCGCGACACCATCACCCAGCGCGTGACCGAGGCGGTCTCGCGGGTCGAGGGCGTCACCCGCGTCGAGGTCACGCTGGACGTCATGAGCGACGAGCAGCGCAGGGAGCTGGCGGCCGCGCTGCGCGGCGGCCAGGCCGAGCGCGAGGTGCCCTTCGCCAAGCCCGGCAACCTGACCCGGGTCTACGCGGTCGCCTCCGGCAAGGGCGGCGTCGGCAAGTCGTCTGTGACGGTCAACCTGGCGGCGGCGATGGCGGCCGACGGCCTGAAGGTCGGTGTCGTCGACGCCGACATCTACGGCCACTCCGTGCCCCGCATGCTGGGTGCCGACGGCCGCCCGACCCAGGTCGAGAACATGATCATGCCGCCGTCCGCCAACGGCGTGAAGGTCATCTCCATCGGCATGTTCACCCCGGGCAACGCCCCGGTGGTCTGGCGCGGCCCGATGCTGCACCGGGCGCTCCAGCAGTTCCTGGCGGACGTGTACTGGGGCGACCTGGACGTGCTCCTGCTCGACCTGCCGCCCGGCACCGGCGACATCGCGATCTCCGTCGCCCAGCTGGTCCCGAACGCCGAGATCCTGGTCGTGACGACCCCGCAGCAGGCCGCCGCCGAGGTGGCCGAGCGGGCGGGCTCCATCGCCGTGCAGACCCACCAGAAGATCGTCGGCGTGGTCGAGAACATGTCCGGTCTGCCGTGCCCGCACTGCGGCGAGATGGTCGACGTCTTCGGCACCGGCGGCGGCCAGCTCGTCGCCGACGGCCTGACCCGCACGACCGGCGCCAACGTCCCGGTCCTCGGCAGCATCCCCATCGACGTCCGCCTGCGCGAGGGCGGCGACGAGGGCAGGCCGGTCGTCCTGACGGACCCGGACTCCCCGGCGGGTTCGGCCCTGCGCGCGATCGCGGGCAAGCTGGGCGGACGGCAGCGCGGCCTGGCCGGACTGTCCCTGGGGATCACTCCGCGCAACAAGTTCTGAACACCCTCCGGGGGGCGCGGGAAACCGCGCGGCCGGCCGTCCGCGGCCCGCGCCCGCCCGGCCCTTCGAGGCCCCGTGGCGGGCGGGCGGCGGCGTCACGGGGGCGCCGGCCGGCGGCGGTGCCCCCTTCCCGGCCCGGCCCCGCCGGCTAGGCGTACGCCGCGATGTCCTTCACCACGGCGAAGCCGAGCCCGTAGGCGCTCATGCCCCGGCCGTACGCCCCCAGGTGCACGCCCTGCGGCGTGGAACCCGCGAGCACCCACCCGAACTCGGACTCCCGGTAGTGGAAGGTCGTGGGCACCCCGTCCACGGGGAGGGACAGCGTCGACCAGTCCGGCCCGTCGAGGTCGTCCGCGAGGACCCACGCCGTCTCCGTCTGCTGCTCCAGCCAGTCGTCGCGCAGGGAGTGGTCCATCTGGCCGGGCCAGGTGAAGGACAGCAGCCCCACCCCGGCCAGCCAGGCCGCGGAGGACACCGAGGTGGCCTCCAGCACCCCCGTGCCGTCCGGGCTGCGCCGTACGGGGTTGGCCGCCACGGTCACGACGACCGCGAACTTCTCCTTGGCCTCCTGAACGCCCCCGGCCGCCCACTCGTTGCGCACCGAGGGCTCGTCACCGTGGCCGATCGACCCGTGCTCCACGGCCCCGTCGGCCGCCGTCCCGACCTGCATCAGCCAGCGCTGCCCCGTGAAGGCCTCGTCGAGGCCGTACCACGGGAAGGGCGCACGCAGGTAGCCGTCGACCGTGCGCCGGGCGGAGGGAACCTGTTGACGGCCCTCCGCGGCCGGCGCCTGCGCGACTGCCCGACTCGTCGTCTCCATGTGCCCGGACGCCTCCTCGCTCTCGTCGGACCGGAACGGCCCGCCCCCCTTCGGGCGACGCTGCTGGTTCACGTACGGCCCGTACAACAACTCGGCAGCATAACCACACCGCTCCGAGCGGCAGGGAAACCGCCCGGCGCGTGGGCCGCCCGGACGTCGCGTTCAGGCCGCGCGCGGCCCGGGCGGAGTATGAAAAGCATCACGCACGCCCGGGGCGTGTGCCCGCCGACCCGCGCCTCAGGTGGCGTCCGCGTCGAAGGGCGGGCGGTCGTCGCCGGTCAGGGCTTCCGGCTTCTTGGTCATGTCGACCCGGTCGGCGGAACCCGACGCCCCCGAAGCGGACGACGCGTCGGTGTCGCGGCCGTGCACGGCGTCGGTGACCTCGGCCATCTCCTTCTTCAGGTCGAAGCCGTTGCGGATCTCCTTGAGCCCCAGGTCGTCGTTCTCCAGCTGCTTGCGGATGAACGTCCTGGGGTTGAGGTCCTCGAACTCGAAGTCCTTGAACTCCGGGCCGAGCTCCTGCCGGATGTCCTGCTTGGCGCTCTCCGAGAACTCACGGATCTTCCGGATCGTGCGCATCACGTCCTGGATGACCTTCGGGAGCTTGTCCGGACCGAAGACGAGCACGGCGAGGACGATGATCGTCACCAGCTCGAGCGGTCCTATGTCATTGAACACCTGAAGCTCCTTGCGATGTCCTCGGTCCTCGGCCCTCGGTGGTCTGTGCGGGTCTTGCCGTGGTCCGGGCCGGCTCCACGGTACCCGGGGATTCCGTACGACCGGTACCGTCCCGTGAGCTCCGCGTGCCCGGATGGGAGCGCTTTCCCGATTGTTCGCTTTCCTGATCCCCGGTGGGAGGGGGCGTGGGAGGGTGCCGCGGCGCCCGCTGCGGGATCCGTGTGCCTCGTCAGTTGCCTCCGGAGGAGCCGAGGCGCAGGGAGACCCTCCGTTCGCCGCCGTCGCGCCGCAGGGTCAGTTCCAGCAGGTCGCCGGGGCGGTGGGCGCGCGTCTTGACGATGAGTTCCTCCCCGGAGCGGACCGGCCGGCCGTCGACCTCCGTGATGATGTCGCCCGCCTTGATGCCGGCCCGGGCGCCGGGGCCGCCCGGGGTGACCGGGGGTCCGCCGTCACCGCCCTTCGTGCCGACGCGGGCGCCGTCGCCGGTGTAGCCCATGTCCAGGGTGATGCCGATCACGGGGTGGGTCGCCCGGCCGGTGTTGATGAGCTCCTCGGCGACGCGCTTGCCCTGGTTGATGGGTATGGCGAACCCGAGGCCTATCGACCCGGACCGGCCGCCGTCCGGGTCGGCGCCGCTGTCGGCGGAGCGGATGGCGGAGTTGATGCCGATGACCCGGGCCCCGGAGTCGAGCAGCGGGCCGCCGGAGTTGCCGGGGTTGATGGGCGCGTCGGTCTGCAGCGCGTCGACGTAGGACACGTCGCTCCCGTCGCCCTTCTCGCCGCCCGCCGTGATGGGCCGCTGCTTGGCGCTGATGATGCCGGAGGTGACGGTGCCCGCCAGGTCGAAGGGCGCGCCGATGGCGACGACCGGGTCGCCGACCTGCACGCTGTCGGAGTTGCCGAGCGGCAGGGGCGTGAGACCGCGCACGCCCTTGACCTTCACGACGGCGAGGTCGTAGCCGCTGTCCCGGCCGACCACGGAGGCCTCGGCGGTGTCCCCGCTGTGGAACGTCACCGTGATCTCGCCGTCGTCGCCGGCGGGCTCCACGACGTGGTCGTTGGTGAGGATGTGGCCGCTGGTGTCGAGCACGAAGCCGGTGCCGGTGCCCTGTTCACCGGCTCCGCGGACGTGCAGGGTGACCACACTGGGCAGGGCCCGGGCGGCGATCCCCGCCACGGTGCCCGCGGCCCGCCCGGCGGGCTCCTTCCCGGCCTGCGGCAGCTCGATGGTCCCCACGCCGCCGTTGCGCTCCAGGGACGCCCCCACAACGCCGCCGACGCCCCCGGAGACGAGCGCGAGCAGCACGGCGGCGCCGACGAGTGCCTTCCTGGTCCGCTTGCGCCGCTGCCCCTCGCCGGCCACGGCCGCGCCGCTTTGCTGGAGCGGCCCGGCGGCCGGCGGGACCGCCCAGGGGTCGTAACGCCGCCAGGGGTCGGGGGCGGGGGGCGGAACGTCGGGCGCCGGCGCCGGGGCGTCGGCGGCAGGGGCGGCAGGGGGCGTGCTCGCGGCGGTGGGCGGCGGGATCGGTGTGCCGTGCGGCGCGACGGGCGCGCCCGGCACCGGAGGCGGGGCCGGGGCCGGTGCCGTCGTGCCCTGCGCGGCCGTCACCACCGGGTGCTGGACGGGCGGCGCGGGCGCCCAGGGCCCGGGCCCACCGTACGGCGGGGTGCTGTACGGGTCGGGATCGTGCAGGGGCTCGGGACGCGCGGCCTCGCCGGCGGGCGCGGTGGCCTCCTGCGCGACGGGCAGGGCGTCAGGGACCGCCCCGGCACCGGGGACCCCTCCGGTACCGGCCGACCCGGCGTCGGCGGATGCGGCGCCGGCGGGTGTCTTCGCACCGGCAGCCGCAGTGCCGCCCGCCGGGTCGGCCGTACCCCGGTCGGGGGCCGGCTGCGAACCGCCGTCGGCCGCGATCGGCCGCTCCAACGTGTAGTCCCCGGCGTCGTCGCGTCGCACCGCGGGCCGGGCCAGCTCGAAGTCCCCTTCGTGACCGCCGCCGCCGTGAGCCGTCCCGGGCCGCTCCGGTCCGACGTCCCCGTCGGCACCCGTCGAGCGGCCGTCCTCGGCCCCGGTGGGCGCCGGTACCGGCACCGCGTCCTGGGCCGGGTACGCGCCGTCCACGCCGCCCGCGGCCGCCGCGCCGGTCGCCTCACCCGGGCCCGGCAGGCCGGGCCCGTCCGACGGCCTCTCACCGGCCGCCGGCAAGGCCTCCCGCGGCTCCCCGGCGGCGTCCTGCGTCCGAGGACGGCTCCACCACTTCGCCTTCGTGGGCTTCCCCTCGTTCATGCTCTCCCCACAGCTGGCCGCGGCACGGCTCGTCGGCGGTGGCCGCAGTTCGTCGACTCGCGCCGGGCCACCCGGCCGTCGGCGCCGTCCCCGGATTCAATCAGGTCCCGGGCCGGTGCGCTCGAAGCACCCGTCAGGGGGCCGGCCGGGAGGAGGCGGAGGAAGAGGGGGACGGAGGGGACGAGGCGGACGGGCCGGGCACGGGTGCGGCGAGCAGGCCGGGGCCCTGGAGGGCCGACGTCGTGGGCCACGTGCTCAGGGTGAACGGCGGCATCGCGGCCGGCGGGCGTATCAGCGGGGCCGTGGCGGCGTCCGCGCCCACCGGGGCGGCCAGGGGGCGCAGGGTGCCCTGCTGGTGCCGTGCGGCGGGATGCGGGACACCGGGCAGCAGCGGCGCGGAGACCTCGGTCGGGGCGACCGGGGCGTCGCCGGACGTCCTCTGGCCCTGCAGCTGCCCGAGCAGCGGCCCGACGCCACGGCGCCGCTGGGACTCGGGCGTGGCCGCCGCTCCCGTGCCCTGTGTGCGGGTCGGCGTGACGTTGCTGCCGGTCCCGGAGCCGCCGCGCGACTCGGTGTCGGTCGGTGTCCCGGCGGTCACCCCGCCCAGCGCGATCGCGGCCAGCGACACCGCTCCGGCGGCCACGAAGGCGATCCGCAGCCGCGAGGATGGTCTGTCGGTCTCGTGACGGCCGACGTCGTGGATGCCGAAGCCCCGGTTGCCCGGGAAGACCGGCAGGGCGGGGCCGGGCCGGCGGGCGGGGGCGTGGTCGAACTCGAACCGCTCGCCGCGCTTCGCTCCGAAGCCCCCGAAGGCCCCGGACCGTCCGGGCACCCCGCCGGGCAGTCCCGCCCCGCCCGGCGGCATGCCGCCACCGCCCTGGCCGCCTCCCGCGGGAAGGCCCTGGAGGCGGGCCAGCAGGCTCTCGGAGGGCGGCGGCGGGGCCGCCTCCGCGAAGACGTTCTTCAGGCGGCGCTGCGCGTCCACCTCCGCCTTGCACTTCGCGCAGGTGGCGACGTGCGCCAGCACGCGCTCGCGCGCGTCATGACCGAGCTCCCCGTCCACCAGGGCGGAGAGTCGGTCTCCCAGGTGCTGCTCTGCGAGGTGTCCCTCGGATTTCGGCCGTGATCCGCTCACGCGCTCGCGCCCCCTCCTCCCAGTGCGGGAACACGGGGCACGAAGGAGCGGCGCTCGGCGCGCGCCTGCGGTGAGCGGTGCGCGAGGGCCTTGCGCAGCTGGGAACGGCCGCGGTGGATCCGGGAGCGGACCGTGCCGAGCTTGACGCCGAGGGTCGCGGCGATCTCCTCGTACGACAGTCCTTCGATGTCGCAGAGGACGACGGCCGCGCGGAACTCGGGGGCGAGGGTGTCGAGGGCCTGCTGGACGTCCGCGTCGAAGTGGGCGTCGTTGAAGACCTGCTGGGGAGTCGGCTCCTTGCTGGGCAGCCGCTCGGCCGCGTCCTCGCCGAGCGCGTCGAAGCGGATGCGCTGCTTGCGGCGGACCATGTCCAGGAAGAGGTTGGTGGTGATGCGGTGCAGCCAGCCCTCGAAGGTGCCCGGCGTGTACGTCGACAAGGAGCGGAAGACGCGGACGAAGACTTCCTGGGTGAGGTCCTCGGCGTCGTGCTGGTTGCCGGTGAGGCGGTAGGCCAGCCGGTACACCCGGCCGCTGTGCGTGCTGACGATCTCCTCCCAGGTGGGCGGAGTCCACGCCTGCCCGTCCGCGTCGGTGGAGAAGGTCGCGGTCTGGGCGCGGCCGGCGGGGCCGGCGGCGTGGCTGTGGTCAGCAGCGGTGTCGTTCACGGATTTCGGCCTGCCCGCCGATCCGAGGAAGCGCCGCAGCTTTCCTCCCCGGTCCTCGGGCGCGGCCGCACCTCCCCTGTCAGCTCTGGTGGTGTCCAGTGGAGCCCCTACCATAGCCACCTCGCCCGTTAGCACCGGATAAGCGGTTTTACAAGAATTTGATCTGGGCTGACACGGCTCGTCCGGCTGCGTCAGCACTTGCTCGGCGCCCTCGTCCATCCCTTGTCCCCCCGTCACGGTCCGCGTCCTTCGCCCACCCCTTCAAACGACCGGTCCCATCTGCGGGTTCCCGACGCCAACGGATACAGTCACGCCCAGGCAACCATGGGAACAGGAGAGGGTCATTACCGGCAACCGGCAGACGAGCTGGGCGTTCGCCGACGCCTATGTCGCCGAGGACGAAGCGCTGCACTGGGCCCGTGACCGGGCCCGTGAGGCAGGGCTGCGCTCGGTGTCGCCCAGCACGGGCGCCGCGCTGCGTCTGCTGGCCGCCTCCGTGGACGCGAAGGCGGTCGCGGAGATCGGCACCGGCTGCGGTGTCTCCGGGATCCACCTGCTGCACGGCATGCGGCCGGACGGTGTCCT
Organism: Streptomyces sp. NPDC052701; assembly: GCF_040678355.1. Classification (NCBI taxonomy): domain Bacteria; kingdom Bacillati; phylum Actinomycetota; class Actinomycetes; order Kitasatosporales; family Streptomycetaceae; genus Streptomyces; species Streptomyces sp. NPDC052701. Next base: position 192,438 of record NZ_JBFATO010000008.1, on the reverse strand, counting down.
CACCACGGTCGACCCGGAGCCGGAGCACCAGCAGTTCGCCCGCCAGGCCTTCCGCGCCTGCGGTTTCGCCAGCAACCGGGCCCGCTTCATCCCGGGCCGCGCCCTGGACGTGCTGCCCCGCCTCGCGGACGCCGGCTACGACCTGGTCTTCTGCGACGGCGACCGCCTGGAGTACCTCGACTACCTCGCCGAATCGCTGCGTCTGCTGCGCCCCGGCGGGCTCGTCGTGTTCGAGGGCGTCTTCGCGCAGGGCCGCACGGTGGACTCCGGACCGCAGCCCACGGAGGTGCTGCGGCTGCGGGAGCTGCTGCGCACGCTGCGCGAGAGCCAGGAGCTGGTGCCGTCGCTGCTGCCGGTGGGCGACGGGCTGCTGTGCGCGGTGAAGCGGTGAGCCGTCCCGGCGGACCCGCCCTCCCCCGGATCCGGTGAAACACCGGCCGGTGAAACACCCGCCCGGTGAAACACCGGCCCGGTGAAACACCCGGCCGGTGAAACACCGGAAAACCCGGCCCCGGTGAAACAGCTGCCCCGGCATCACCTGCGGATGCCGGGGCAGCTGAAAGAGCGTGGCCGCTTGTGCGTCAGCCGACGACCTTCTTGAGGGCATCGCCGAGCGCGTCGGCCTCGTCCGGGGTCAGCTCGACGACGAGCCGACCGCCGCCTTCGAGCGGAACGCGCATGACGATGCCCCGCCCCTCCTTGGTCACCTCGAGCGGGCCATCGCCCGTCCGCGGCTTCATGGCCGCCATGCTCGTTCCCCTTCCTGAAACCCAGCTCACCGTCAAAGCCGACGGCCCACTGAAGGGCACGCGCGGTCCTCGAACAGGACACGCGTCACCGGCATCGAACACATTGCTTCCAAGCCATTATCCCGCATCCCGCGACCCGATGACCAACATCGGTCCGCATCGCTTGGGCAACGCACGCGAGCAAAACCACTCAATTCGGCGATGTGGCTGCGATACTTCGCCGCCGCACACGGGTCCGTCGAACGGATACGGACCGGAATTCTTTGACGCAGGTCACACGCCCCCTCCGGTCCGCCGCCGGTGATCTCCGTCATGCTGTCCTGCAGACCGGGACGTACCCGCCGGTACGTCCCCGAGCCGCGACCGGAGGGGATACGCCATGGCCGACACCGTGCTGTACGAGGTGAGCGACGGACTCGCGACGATCACGCTGAACCGCCCGGAGGCGATGAACGCGCTCGACGTCGCCACCAAGGTCGCCCTGCGCGACGCGGTCCGGTCCGCGGCGGACGACCCCGCCGTGCGGGCCGTCCTGCTGACCGCCGCCGGTGACCGGGCGTTCTGCGTGGGACAGGACCTCAAGGAGCACATCGGGCTGCTGGCCGCCGACCGGGAGACCGGCTCGGGGCAGACCATGAGCACCGTGCGCGAGCACTACAACCCGATCGTGCGGGCGCTGGCCGGGGCGGCGAAGCCGGTCGTCGCCGCCGTGAACGGGGTCGCGGCCGGGGCGGGCCTCGGCTTCGCGCTGGCCGCCGACTACCGGATCGTGGCGGACACGGCGGCGTTCAACACGTCGTTCGCGGGCGTCGCCCTGACCGCCGACTCGGGCGTCTCCTGGACGCTGCCGCGGGTCGTCGGTCCCGGCCGGGCCACCGACCTGCTGCTCTTCCCGCGCAGCATCGGCGCGCAGGAGGCGTACGAGCTGGGCATCGCCAACCGGGTCGTCCCGGCCGCCGAGCTGCGCGCGGAGGCCGGGAAGGTGGCGCGGGCGCTCGCCGAGGGGCCGACGGTGGCGTACGCGGCGCTGAAGGAGGCGGTCGCCTACGGGCTGACGCACTCCCTGGAGGAGACCCTGGAGAAGGAGGACGAGCTGCAGACGCGGGCGGGATCGTCACAGGACCACGCGATCGCGGTGCGGGCCTTCGTCGACAAGGAGAAGCCGAAGTACCTGGGCCGCTGACCCCTGCCGGCGGCGTCAGGCGCGCCGCGCGACGCAGGCTTCCAGGTGGTCGTCGACCAGGCCGCAGGCCTGCATCAGCGCGTACGCCGTCGTCGGGCCGACGAAGCGCAGGCCGCGCTTCTTCAGGGCCTTGGACAGGGCCGTCGACTCCGGGGTGACCGCGGGGACGTCGGCCAGGGTCTTCGGCGCCGGGCGGGCGGCGGGATCGGGGGCGTAGGACCAGATCAGCCCGTCCAGCTCGCCCGGCGCCCACTCGGCCAGCACGCGCGCGTTGGCGAGGGTCGCGTCGATCTTGGCGCGGTTGCGGATGATGCCGGGATCGGCGAGGAGCCGCTCGCGGTCCTCGTCCGTGAAGGCCGCGACCGAGGCGATCCGGAAGCCGGCGAAGGCGGCGCGGAAGCCGGGCCGGCGGCGCAGGATGGTGATCCAGGACAGGCCGGACTGGAAGGCCTCCAGGCTGAGGCGTTCGTAGAGCGCGTCGTCGCCGTGGACCGGGCGCCCCCACTCCTCGTCGTGGTACGCCACGTACTCCGCGGCGGACAGCGCCCAGGGGCAGCGCGGGGCGCCGTCCGGGCCGGCCAGGGGCGGGCGGTCGCTCACGGCTGCTCCTCCCGCGGGCCCGGCTTCTCCGCGGCGGCGTGGGACGCGGCGGCGCGGGCGCCCGCCAGCGCGGCCTCCAGGTCGGCGATGCGGGCGTCGCGCTCGGCGAGCTCGGCGCCCAGGCGGCCGAGGGCGTCGTCGACGTCCGCCATGCGGTAGCCGCGGGCGGCGAGCGGGAAGCGCAGGCGCTCCACGTCGTCGCGGCCCACCGGCCGGTCCGGCGGCAGGAAGTCCTGCAGCCGCTCGGGGGCGGCCTCGGGCAGCGGGCCGTTCTCGCCGCCGCCCACCACGGCGAGCGTCACCGCGGCGACCACGACGGCGAGCGCGACGACCAGGAACAGGAACATAACCATCGCTGGGTCCCCACGGCCGGCGCCGGCGCGCGGGGGCGCCGGCCCGGAGGTCTCGAATCGGATGTGTCAGGGTCCGATCGTGCCATGCGAGTCCGGCGGTTAGGGTCGCAAGCGGTCGATGACCGGGACGTTCCCGGTCCGTGCGAGGAGGGGTCACAGGGGATGCTCAGGCTGGGCAGGCGGGAATTCGGGCCGCACGAGCCGGTGATCATGGCGATCGTGAACCGGACCCCCGACTCCTTCTACGACCGGGGCGCGACCTTCCGCGACGAGCCCGCGCTCGCGCGCGTGGAGCAGGCGGTCGCCGAGGGGGCCGCGATCATCGACATCGGCGGGGTCAAGGCCGGGCCGGGGGACGAGGTGACGGCCGAGGAGGAGGCGCGGCGCACGGTCGGGTTCGTGGCCGAGGTGCGGCGGCGGTTCCCGGACGTGGTGATCAGCGTGGACACCTGGCGCGCGGAGGTCGGGGAGGCGGTCTGCGAGGCGGGGGCGGACCTGCTGAACGACGCGTGGGGAGGGGTCGACCCGCGGCTGGCGGAGGTCGCCGCGCGCCACGGGGCGGGGCTGGTGTGCACGCACGCGGGCGGCGCGCGGCCGCGGACCCGGCCGCACCGGGTCGAGTACGACGACGTGGTGGCCGACATCCTGGAGGTGACGGTCGGGCTGGCCGAGCGGGCGCTGGCGCTGGGCGTGCCGAGGGAGTCGATCCTGATCGACCCCGGGCACGACTTCGGCAAGAACACCCGGCACAGCCTGGAGGCGACGCGGCGGCTGGACGAGATGGTCGCCACGGGCTGGCCGGTGCTGGTGTCGCTGTCCAACAAGGACTTCGTCGGGGAGACGCTGGACCGGCCGGTGAAGGAGCGGCTGCTGGGCACCCTGGCGGCGACCGCGGTGTCGGCGTGGCTCGGGGCGCAGGTGTACCGGGTGCACGAGGTGGCCGAGACCCGGCAGGTGCTGGACATGGTGGCGTCGATCGCGGGGCACCGGCCGCCGGCGGTGGCGCGGCGGGGGCTGGCCTGAGGCCCGCCCCGTCCCGCGGCCTCCCCGATCCGGGCGACAGGCCCTAGCGGCCCGCCTCCTTCGACACCATCGCCACCGCCTCGTCCACGTCGTCCGTGACGTGGAACAGCAGCAGGTCCTGCTGCGCCGCCTTGCCCTGCGCGATCACGGTCTTCTCCAGCCAGTCGACGAGGCCGCCCCAGTACTCGGTGCCGAAGAGGACGATGGGGAAGCGGGTGACCTTCTGGGTCTGGACCAGGGTCAGGGCCTCGAAGAGCTCGTCGAGGGTGCCCAGGCCGCCGGGCAGGACGACGAAGCCCTGGGCGTACTTCACGAACATCATCTTCCGCACGAAGAAGTAGCGGAAGTTCAGGCCGATGTCGACGTAGGGGTTCAGCCCCTGCTCGAAGGGCAGTTCGATGCCGAGGCCGACCGAGATGCCGTCCGCCTCGCAGGCGCCCTTGTTGGCGGCCTCCATGGCGCCCGGGCCGCCGCCCGTGATCACCGCGAAGCCCGCCTCCACCAGGCCCCGGCCGAGCCGCACCCCGGCCTCGTACTCCGGTGAGTCCACCGGGGTGCGGGCCGAGCCGAAGACGCTGATGGCGGGCGGGAGTTCGGCCAGCGTGCCGAAGCCCTCGATGAACTCCGACTGGATGCGCAGCACGCGCCAGGGGTCGGTGTGGACCCAGTCCGTGGGGGCGCGCTCGTCCAGCAGCCGCTGGTCGGTCGTGCTCGTCTGGACCTGCCCCCGCCTGCGGAGGACCGGGCCCAGGCGCTGCTCCTGCGGCGGCTGCTTCTTCCCCCGGGGGTTGCCGGTGGCCATGTGCGCTCCCTCCGTGTGCGGGTCGTTGCGGCCCAGCGTAGATCCACGCCGGTTACGAACGAGGGACCTCAGCATGTCCGCCGTGGAGCGCCGTAAACACGGGTCACCCCGTCAGCCACGCCCTCAGGCGCTCCTCCCCCGCCAGGATCTTCGCCGCCTCCACGCGTTCGTCCCGGCGGTGCGCCAGGTGCGGGTTGCCCGGTCCGTAGTTGACCGCCGGGACGCCCAGCGCCGAGAACCGCGACACGTCCGTCCAGCCGTACTTGGGCTGCGGGGTGCCGCCCACCGCCTCGATGAACGCGGCGGCGGCGGGGTGGGACAGGCCGGGCAGGGCCGCGGCGCTGTGGTCGTCCACCACGAACTCCGCCACGCCGCAGTCCGCGAAGACCTCGCGCACGTGCGCCACGGCCTCCTGCGGCGTACGGTCCGGCGCGTAGCGGAAGTTGACCGTCACCACGCACTCGTCGGGGATGACGTTGCCCGCGACCCCGCCCGAGATCCCCACCGCGTTCAGGCCCTCCCGGTACTCCAGGCCGTCGATCACCGGGCGGCGCGGTTCGTAGGACGCCAGGCGGGCGAGGATCGGGGCCGCCGCGTGGACGGCGTTGGAGCCCATCCAGCCGCGCGCCGAGTGGGCCCGCTCGCCCCTGGTCCTCAGCAGCACCCGCAGCGTGCCCTGGCAGCCGCCCTCGACCTGGCCGTCCGTCGGTTCCAGCAGCACCGCGAAGTCGCCGTGCAGCCACTCCGGGTGCGCCTCGGCGACGTGCTTGAGGCCGTTCAGGTCGGCGGCGACCTCCTCGTTGTCGTAGAAGATGAAGGTCAGGTCCCGGTTGGGGGCGGGGACGGTGGCCGCGATGCGCAGCTGCAGCGCCACCCCCGCCTTCATGTCGCAGGTGCCGCAGCCCCACAGGACGCCGTCCTCGTCGAGGCGCGAGGGGAGGTTGTCCGCGATCGGGACCGTGTCGATGTGGCCGGCCAGGACGACCCGCTCCGCGCGGCCCAGGTCCGTGCGGGCCACGACGTTGTTGCCGTACCGGTCGACGGTCAGGTGCGGCAGCGCGCGCAGCGCGGTCTCGATCGCGTCCGCGAGCGGCTTCTCGGTGCCGCTGACGGACGGGAAGTCGACGAGCTGCGCGGTGAGCCGCGCGGCGTCCAGTGTGAGGTCAAGCGGGGTGTCGGCCATGCCGTCGACCCTAACGCGCCCGCCCGCGCCCGCTGTCCACACCCGGCACGGGCCCGCCGTACTCTCCAGTACCTTGTACGCGTGCCAGAGCCGTCCCCCACTCCCCAGCGTCACGGCCGCCTCCTGCGTATCGCGGCGGCCTTCGTGGTCCTGCTCGCGGTCGCCGGCTACCTCGCGGTGCAGTACGTCACCGGAGGCACGGGCGCCCCGGGCTGCAAGGTCGTCTCCGGGAGGAGCGACGGAGCGACGTACGAGTTCACGCCCGAGCAGGCGGTCAACGCGGCGACGATCAGCGCCGTGGGCACCGCGCGCGGCCTGCCCGAGCGGGCCGTGACCATCGCGCTGGCGACCGCCCTGCAGGAGTCGGGCCTGCGCAACATCGACTACGGCGACCGGGACTCGCTGGGCCTGTTCCAGCAGCGGCCCTCGCAGGGCTGGGGCAGCCCGAAGCAGATCATGGACCCGGTCTACGCGGCGGAGAAGTTCTACGAGCACCTGGCCGAGGTCCCCGGCTACACCCGGCTGCCCCTCACCGTGGCCGCGCAACGCGTGCAGCGCAGCGGCTTCCCGCAGGCCTACGCCAAGCACGAGCCGGACGCGACGCTGCTCGCCGCCGCCCTCACCGGGCGGTCGGCGGCCGCGCTGACCTGCGAGGGGCGTCCGGCCGCGACCCGGGCGGCGGGCCCGGACGCGGTGCGCGCCGCGCTGCTGCGGGACTTCGGGCGCGAGGTGCTGGAGCCCGCCGGCATGGCGGTGAACGGCGGGGCGGCGGCCACGCCGTCGCCCTCCGCGAGCGGCCGGGAGGAGTCCGGCGGCCGGACCGTGACGCTGCCCGTCACCGCCGACGGCGGCTCCGCCGCCGGGCGCGGCCCCGGGCAGCGCGGCTGGCAGCTGGCGCACTGGGCCGTGGCCAACGCCTCCGAGCTGCACATCGAACGCGTCTCGTACGCGGGGCGGGTGTGGACGGCCGGGAACACCGACAGCCGGTGGCGTCCGGTCGAGGGCGGGGGTGCCGCGGGGCCGGAACGGGGCGCGGGCGCGGTCCGCATCGTGACCGCGCAGTAGTACGGGGACTCACCCGGGCGAGGTACGCGGGCCACCTGCCGGCGACGGTGTGCGAGGGTTTCGCTCGGTCACCCCGAAACGGTGAAATCCCATGGGGACAAAGGGCTGTAAGGTTTCGGCGGACTTTCGCACCGGGCCCTTTTTGCCCGCTTTCACCCGCAGCCGATAATGCGATGCATTGCCAACTCTTTACCTTGCGCCGCCGCAACCTTCGCGGGCTTCGAGCGGTAGTCACTGCGTCCGAGTCCGGACGATCAACCGCCCTCGGCCGGCACCCGGCCGGCCAACGGGACGGTCGGCCGCCGGGCCGGGCACTCCACCGTTCTCTCCCGTCGAAGGAGCACCATGTCCCTCCCCCTGACCCGCCGGATCGCCCGTGCCGCGCTGCTCGTCGCTGCGGGAGCGGCCGCCGGGGTCGGTGCGGCCGGTTCCGCCAGCGCGGCTCCCGGGCTGCCGGCCACCCCGAACCTCGGCGGGCTGACCGCCCCGGACGGGGCGGCCGCCGCCGACACGGTCGACGGCGCGGCCCGGAACGTCACCGAGACGGCGGGCGAAACCGGCGGCAAGGCGGTCGAGAAGGCGGTGCCGGCCGCGGGCAGGACCGGCGGCCAGGCGGTCAAGAGGACCACGCCCGTCGCGCAGAAGACGGCCGGTGACACGGCCGGTTCCGCCGGTGAGGTCCTCGGCGACACCGCCGGTACGGCGACCGGAGGCGGCCTGCCGACCGACTCCGTCACCCGGGGCGGGGTGCCGTCGGCCGACTCGCTGCCGGCCAAGGGCCTGCCGCTGAGCTGACGCCGGTCGCCGCCGACCGCCGGCAGGGCGACGGGGCTCAGGGTCTTCCCTGGGCCCCGTCGCCCTTCGTGTGCGCGGACCGGCCGGGGCGCGAGCGGTGTCGGCCCGGCGCCGGTCAGCCGCCCAGCCTCTCCACCGCCGCCCGGACCCGCTCGTCCGTCGCCGTCAGGGCCACCCGCACGAACCGCTCCCCCGCCGGGCCGTAGAAGTCGCCCGGGGCCACGAGGATGCCCCGCTCGGCCAGGTGGGCCACGGTGGACCAGCAGGGCTCGTCGCGGGTGGCCCAGAGGTAGAGGCCGGCCTCGCTGTGCTCGATGCGGAAGCCGTGGTCCAGCAGCGCCGAGCGCAGGGCCTGCCGGCGGGCCGCGTAGCGCTCCCGCTGCTCGCGGACGTGGGTGTCGTCGTTGAGGGCCGCCACGACCGCCGCCTGGGTCGGCGCCGCCGTCATCATGCCGCCGTGCTTGCGGATCTCCAGGAGGGGGCCGAGGACGGCCGGGTCACCGGCGAGGAAGGCGGCGCGGTAGCCCGCCAGGTTCGAGCGCTTGGAAAGGGAGTGGACGGCGACCAGGCCGTCGTACGAACCGCCGTTGACGTCCGGGTGCAGGACCGAGACCGGGTCGGCCTCCCAGCCCAGTTCGAGGTAGCACTCGTCGGAGAGGACCAGCACGCCGTGCTGCCGGGCCCAGGCGACGATCCGGGTCAGTTCCCGCTTCGACAGGACCTTGCCGGTCGGGTTCGACGGCGAGTTCAGCCACAGCAGCTTCAGGCCGGCCGGGTCCAGTTCGGTCGGGTCGTCGTAGACCTCGTGGTCCGCGCGCGCCAGGCGGGCGCCGACCTCGTACGTCGGGTAGGCCAGGCGGGGGTAGGCGACCTTGTCGCCGGGGCCGAGGCCGAGCTGGGTCGGGAGCCAGGCGACCAGCTCCTTGGAGCCGACGACCGGCAGGACGTGGCGGTGGGTGACGTCCCGGGCGCCGAGGCGGCGCCGGACCCAGCCGGTGATCGCGTCGCGCAGCTCCGGGGTGCCCCAGACCGTCGGGTAGCCCGGGGAGTCGGCCGCGGCGACCAGTGCCTTCTGGATCAGCTCGGGGACCGGGTCGACGGGGGTGCCGACGGACAGGTCGACGATGCCGCCCGGGTGCGCGGCGGCCGTCTTCTTGTGGGGCTCCAGCCTGTCCCAGGGGAAGGCGGGCAGCCGGTCGGAGACTGCGGACACGGGTACTGGCTCACTTTCTGGTACGGCAAACGCCTCGGTCCCGTGCGGCGATCGTGGCGATCGTGGCGATCCGACCGTGATCAGGCCGTACGGGACCGAGGCGGCGCGGTGTGCGGGCCGCTTACGGGGTCACTCGCCCTGCGGCGGCAGCGCGGCGACGAACGGGTGGTCGCGCTCGATCAGCCCCAGCTTGCTGGCGCCGCCGGGCGAGCCGAGCTCGTCGAAGAACTCGACGTTCGCCTTGTAGTAGTCCTTCCACTCCTCCGGCACGTCGTCCTCGTAGAAGATGGCCTCGACCGGGCAGACCGGTTCGCAGGCTCCGCAGTCGACGCATTCGTCCGGGTGGATGTACAAGGACCGCTGGCCCTCGTAGATGCAGTCGACCGGGCACTCCTCGATGCACGCCTTGTCCTTGACGTCGACACAAGGCTGCGCGATGACGTAGGTCACGCTGTCGTTCCTCCTCGATAGGGCGCTGGCGGGCCTCCTCAGGCTCCGCCGCCTGGCGCGCGGGAGCGCGGCGTCGTCGATGCCCGCCCCTAGTATCTCCGTTCCTGGGCATGATCCGAACAGGAGGGGTGAACTGACCTGTGGAAATCTCTGCCGCCGGGCGTCTGGAGGTCCGCATCACCGCTGCTGACGTGGGCAAACGGGTCTCGGTACGGAGTCTGACCGACCCCGGGACCCCGGGTGGGAAGTTCACCGATACGGTCGGAGTTCTCACATCATGGGACAAGGGTGTGCTGCTGATCACACGCAGGGGCGGTGAGAGCGTCCGCGTCGCGGAGTCCGCGCTGGTCGCGGGCAAGGTCGTGCCGTCCGCCCCGGCGCGGCGACGCGGCCCGGCGGCCTCCTACGAGGAGCTGGCCCGGATCGCCGCGCGGGCCTGGCGGCCGGTGGAGAGCGAGCGGCTGGGCGGGTGGGAGCTGCGCGCCGCCGCGGGCTTCACCCGCCGGGCCAACTCCGTGCTGCCGCTCGGCGACCCCGGGCTGCCGCTCGACGAGGCGCTGGCCGCCGTACGGCGCTGGTACGGCGACCGGGGCCTGCCCGCCTACCTCCAGACCGCCACCGGGGCGGAGGGCACGCAGGAGCTGCTGTGCGCGGAGCTGGAGCGGCGCGGGTGGGAGCGGGAGGTGACCGCCGAGCTGTGGGTCGGGGAGCTGGCGCCCGTCGCCGACCGGGGCGAGCCGGACGCGGTCGTGCTGTCCCGGACGGCGGACGAGGCGTGGCTGGGGCGGTACCGGCGCAAGGGTGTCGGCGAGGTGGCGCTGAAGGTGCTGGGCAGCGGTCCGTCGGTGTGGTTCGCGACCGTGCCCGGCCCGGACGCTCCGGCGGCGATCGGGCGGTGTGTCGTCGACGGGCGGTGGGCCGGGTTCGCCGCCGTCGAGGTGGACCCTGCGGTGCGGCGGCGGGGGCTGGCCACCGCCGTGATGGCCGCGCTGGCCCGCCGGGCCCTCGACGAGGGCGCGTCGGCCGGGTGGCTCCAGGTCGAGACGGACAACGCGGCGGCGCGGGACCTGTACGCCCGCCTGGGCTTCGCGGCGCACCACGCGTACCACCACTACCGTGCCCCGGCGGACGCCGGGCCCGGCCCGTCGCACGGACCGGCGTGAGAGGCACGGACCGGCCATGAATCCTCCCCGTCCTCCCCGTGCCCCCTTTCCCCCGCCGCCCGGGCGGTCCGCCGAGCTGCGGCGGCGGTTCGCCGAGGAGGCCCGGTCCGAGCGGCCCGACCTGTCTGTGCTGTGCCTGCTGGTGGGCGCCCAGGCGGACGGACAACTGGACGAGGCGGGCCTGGACGCCGCGCAGGTCGAGCTGGACCGGCTGGCCGGGCAGCTGCCCTACCGCCCGGGCGGGCCGCACGCCTGGGCGGTGGCGCTGCGGGAGCTGCTGGGCGGGCGGTACGGCTTCCACGGCACCCCGGCCGACTACCGGCGCCTGGAGTCGTCCTTGCTGCACCACGTCCTGCGGCGGCGGAGGGGTCTGCCGATCCTGCTGTCCGTGGTGTGGATGGAGGTGGCCCGGCGGGCCGGCGCGCCGGTGTACGGGGTGGCTCTGCCGGGGCACTTCGTGGTCGGGTTCGGCTCGGCGCGGGAGCAGGTGCTGGCCGATCCGTTCGACGGGGGCCGGGTCCTGACGGGGGCCGACGCCGAGCTGCTGGTGGTGGGGACGACGGGGGCGCCCCTGGACGACTCGATGCTGACGCCGGCCGATCCGCTGGACGTCGTGCTGCGGGTCCTGAACAACATCCGGGCGTGGGCGGCGGCCCGGCCCGAGCGGTCCGACGTGGCGCTGTGGGCGGTCGAGCTGTCGCTGCTGCTGCCGTCGCATCCGGCGCGGCTGCGCCACGAGCGGGCGCAGCTGCTGGTGCAGCGGGGGGACTTCCTGGCCGGGGCCGCCGAACTGGAGTCGTACGCCGAGGTGGTGGCGGCGGTGGACGAGAGCGCGGCCGAGCGGGTGCGGGGGGAGGCGCGGGCGGCCCGCGCCATGCTGAACTGAGGCCGGCCCCGGCCGTCCGCCCGGCCCCTGTACCGTCCGGCACCCGTGCCGCCCGGGGGGGGATCCCGCCGGGACCTGCCCGGGGCCCCCGCCCGCTGCCGGCGGGGGCTCCGTCCGCCCGGGGGGCCTCGGGTCAGCTCGGGTTGGTGTCGATGACTCCGACGCGCTCCGCCGGCGTCTTGCCGCGCAGGGCCTTGCGCAGCGCGGCGACGACGTCCTGCGGCAGGACGCCGCGCTTCCCGGTGGCGGTCTCTATCTGCACGCCGTCGAAGGTGCTGCCGTACGCCTCCTTGAGCGCCTCCAGGTCGTACGTCTCCACGAGCTTGCCGTCGACGGCCTTGACGCCGAGGATCTTCGGCAGTGACACGGGGCCGAACGGGATGCTGTGCGCCGCGTCGGTCCGGATGGTGACGAGGCCGGACATCGCGGGCTCCGCGAACTCCTTCATCATGCGGTCGACCTCGGAGTTCGGGACGGTCGGCTGCCGGGTCGCCGTCGGCACGGCCACCGGCGCGGACGAGCCGGTCTCGACCTGGGTGCGGTACGCCTCCTCGACCGCCTCGGTCGACTTGTCGACGTCGATGCCCTTGCCGGCCTTGCCGTAGACGGGGACGGCCTTGCCGTCCCGGAACTGGATCGTGCCCTCGACGACCGAGCCGGAGCCGCCGGCGGCGTCCCGCAGGGCGGCGTGCAGCTTCTCCTCGTCGACGGGCATGACCGGGTCGACGACCCGGTGGTTGCCGAAGAGCGAGCCGATCACCGACACCGGGTTGTAGTCGCTCTTGGCGGCCGCGCCGACCGTGGACTGCATGTCGAACTGGAGCCCCGCCTGGTCCGGCTCGAGCGTGACGGTCCTGCCGTCCACCGACAGCTTCAGCGGCTTGTCGACCCGGTCGTCGAAGGCGTCGTTGAGCTTCTTGACGGCCTCGTCGCGGGTGCCGCCGATGTCGACGCCGAGCACGGTGGTGCCCTTGGGCACGTCGGAGTGGTTCATCAGCAGGCCGGCGCCGTAGACGGCCCCGGCCAGGACGACCACGCCGCCGCCGAGCAGCACGAGCTTGCTGCGCCCCTTCTTCTTCGGCGGCTTCGAGGAGCCCGCCGGGGACGGCGAGGGCGCGGACGGCGCCGGGGGCGAGGCGCCGTCGCCGGGCGCGCCCGGACCGAACGGCGCGTGCGCGCCGGGCGGGACGACCGGGATGCCGCTGGTGACGGTGTCCCCGGAGACGTTGTCGTGGCGCGGGCCGTAGCCCGGGCCGTCCGGTTCGGGGGCCTGCTTCTGCGGGGTGAGGACCGCGGTGTCGTCGCTCATCCCGCCGGGGCCGTGACCGGCCGCGGCGGGTCCGGCGGCACCGTGGCCGGCTCCGGGACCGCCGAAGGGGTCCGCGCCGGGCGCGCCGGGGCCGCCGAGGGCTCCCGGGCCACCGGGACGGCCGGACGCGCCGGGACCGCCCGGGACACCCTGGCCACCGGGACGGCCGGGCTCGGCGAAACCTCCGGGTCCACCGGGTCCGCCGGGGCCACCGGGGCCCCCGGCCCCACCGCCCATCGGCGGCATCGCCGGTCCGTCCCCCGTGACCGGGCCCGTCGTCGGTCCGGCCGGGCCCTGCGGGCCGCCGGGGCCGGTGGGCCCGGCGTATCCGCCGGGGCCGCCCTGGCCACCCCGTCCAGCCGGGCCGTCCGGTCCGTCCTGCCCGTTCTCCGCGAAGTAGGGCAGGTCGTCGCGGCGCGGCTCGGCGCCGCCGGTGGACGGGCGGGAGCCGTTGCCCCGCGGGCCCGCCGCCAGCGCCTCGGTCACGTCGAAGGAGCCGGTGCCGCCGCCGTGCCCGGGCGCCACGGGGCCGCCGGTCGCGCCGGGGAGCCCGGTGCCGTTCGTGCCGCCGGGGCGCGAGGAGCCGGGTCCGGCTCCGTTCGCACCGCCGGGCCGGGAGCCGCCCGGCATGTTCATGGAACCGACCACGCCTCCGGGGCGCCCGGCGCCCGGCCGGGCGCCACCGGCCGCGCCCGGCGCACCCGCGCCGGTACCGCCGCCGGCGGCGCCCGGCCCGGTCGCGCCCGAACCGCCGGACGGTCCGGTCCCGTTGGTGGATCCGCCGCCCTGACCGCCCTTGCCGGCCGGGGACTTGCGGGGCGCGAACCAGTCGCTGGTCGACTTGTCCTCCGCCGGCGGGGCGGACTGCGCGGACCGGGCCGACTGGGCGGACGGGGCCGACTGCGCGGGCTCGGCGGGAGGTTCGACGGAGCCCGTGGACGGGGCGGTGCCCGGCGCCGGCGCCTCGGCCTCGGTGCCGCCCGCGCCCTCGGCGTCCGCGACGGGCTTGCGCACCACGACCGGCGGGATCGGCCGCGATCCGGGGATGTTGATCCGGATCCGCGTCGTCAGTGTGGTCTCGGTCTTGCGTTCCTCCGGTCGCGTGCCCGCGACCGTACCGTCGCCGGAAGCCGTCGGGGTGCCGTAGGGCGGCGTGCCCGACGGGTAGGCGGCTCCGCCGCGCCCGTTGGGCCCGGAGGACGGAGTGTCAGTTTCACGACTCAAGGCAGGTTCTCCCGGTTGGCTCCGCCGCCCGTCACGACCTCACGGTGGGGGTCCCCCCAGCTCGGGCGGAGCCGAGGGCTTGGGGAGGCTCGGCGGCGCGCACCACGATACTGGCCACTTCTCACCCGTATCCCACGACCGCCGGGAAACCCACACCGGACCCGCCCGTGCATGCTGGGGCGAAGTGGTACGTCACTTGCCAAGTCGGCCGGAGCCGCCGTCGGGTTGCCGTGCCGGGGCAAACGTGGCACACATCACAGCGACGGCGATGCCGCCGAGCAGGAAGAGGTAGGAGCCGCCGCTCGCGGCGAAGACGAAGTCGCCCTCGGGGCGGCTGGCGGTGAGCAGGATGACGGCGAGCATCCAGCCGACGGCGGACGCGACGGCCCCGGCCCGGCCGCGGGTGGCGCGCGCCGCGCCCAGGCAGAGCCCGGCCTCGCCCGCCAGGGCGAGCAGCAGCCCGCCCGGGAACCATCCGGGCTGCACCAGCGCCCCGGCCGCCCCCACCACGGCGCCGAGCACGAACAGCCCCAGGTGGGCGGCGGCCCGTCCGGCGGAGGGCGGTCGCAGCGGCTGGGCGAGCATCGGGCTCCGGTCGCCGCTCACGACGCCTCCCCCGTGCCGCCGCCGATGCCGAGGCCGAGGCCGGCGAACAGGTCGGTCTCCCGCACGCCGGAGCCGCGCTCCCCGCGCACCAACTCGTAGTACTCCGTGGTGAAGACCGGCTGCGCGAGTTCGTTGGAGAGCGCGAAGTAGGGTGCGGCGACCGTGATCTGGGTGGCGTGCGCGCGCATCGCGGCGGTCTTGGCGGCGGCGTGGACGGTGCCGTCGATCTCGGTGGTGATCCGCTCGTCGTCGACGACGCCCGGGACGTCGTCGATCGTCGCCGCCTCGGCGAAGGGCAGGCCGGGCAGGTCCTGCCGGAGGCGGGCGAAGGACCGCTCGGCGACGGACCGGGGGACCCGGTTCCAGTAGATCTTGGCGATGCCGCAGCCGGCCTCGTCGGCGAGCTCGGCGGCGCGCATGGCGACGCGGTGGGCCTGGATGTGGTCGGGGTGGCCGTAGCCGCCGTCGTCGTCGTAGGTGACGAGGACCTGGGGGCGCACCTCGCGGATCACCTCCAGGAGCCGGGCGGCGGCCTCGTCGACGTCGGCCTGCCAGAAGCAGGCGGGGTCGTCGTTGTCGGCCAGGCCCATCATCCCGGAGTCCGCGTAGCACCCGGCGCCGCCGAGCAGGCGGTGGTCCTCGACGCCGAGCGCGCGCATCGCGGCGGCGAGCTCGCCCAGGCGGTGCTGCCCCAGGGCGGCGCCGGTCAGGTGGGCGAGTTCGGGCGGGATGACCTCGCCGCGCTCACCGAGGGTGCAGGTGACCAGCGTCACATGGGCACCCTCGGCCGCGTAGCGGGCCATGGTGGCGCCGTTGTTGATCGACTCGTCGTCCGGGTGCGCGTGCACCAGCAGCAGGCGCCTGGCTGGCAGTTCCGTCATGGCCCCAGCCTATGAGGCGCCGGGCCGCCGCTCGTCGCGGTCCCCGGGCCGAGCCCTCAGGACCCGGCCTCCTCCTCGTCGCCGTCCTGGTAGAGCGGCAGACCGCTCGTCGGAATGGTCCACTCGCCGATGGTGACGTCCTCGCCGTAGACGAAGTCCTTGCGGGTGGCGTACCGCGGTCCGTCGGGCGTGGGGTGGATGTCGGTGAGAACCGCGCCGGTGCCGGTGCGGGGGTCGAAGATCGCGTAGACGGGGATGCCGAGCAGCGGGTAGTCGCGCATCTTGCCCACCCAGTCGTTGCGCGGGTTGGACCGGGAGACGACCTCGATGGCGGCGATGAGCGTACGAGCGTCGATGGACCCTTCGACGTCCATGTCTTCTTCGGCGATCACCATGATGTCGGGGCGGCGCATGACGCCCTCGGGTTCGTTCTCCACGTCGGGCGCGCCCGTGTGGGCCACGATCTCCTCCGGCATCACCTGCTCCAGGCGCTTGCGGAGCCGCGCCACGGTCAGCTCGTGCCGGCCGTCGGGCGACCGCATGTCGTGGACGATCCCCTCCTTGGTGATCTCGAATCCGCCCGGCAGCGTGTCGTCCATGGACCGGACGAAGTCGCGCATGGCCCGGTACCGGCGGGAGACCCCCGGACGCGCGTCGCCGGACGCGGTGGTCATGGTGCCCGCTCCTCGCCGTCCGGGGCAGGAGCGGGGATCGTCACGTTCACGTCAGGTGCCTCCTGGAAGTCGGTGCGGCAGTCGCGGCAGCGGGTTCCGGGGTCGGGCGAGCGGAAGGCGCGGTCGCAGCCGTCGCAGTTCCGCAGGGGATGCCGTACGGGCGGGGCGTCGGCGGGTGCCCGGAACGGGGGCGGGGGCGGAAGCCGGTCGGCGAGACGGTGGGCCAGGAGGGCCGCGGGGCGGCATACGCCCTCGGGGGGCAGGCCGGTGGTCAGGGCGCGGCGCACGGCGGCGGGGGCGACGTCCCGCTCCAGCCAGGCGGCGACGCCGGGGGCCAGGTGGGCCGTGTCGCAGGCGGAGAGGAGCAGCCGGGAGTCGTGGCGGTGGAGGTCCGCGAGGAGGCCGGTGGCGGCCTGGAGGAGCGCGGGGGCGGGGTACGCGGGGCTCGGCACGGCGGGGAGCGGCTTGCGGGGCGCTCGTTGCCCACGCGTCCCGCGTGACGCGCCCTCCGCGCACGCCTCCTGCCGCCGTGGCGCCTGCGCGGCCCGGGTCTCCGGGCGGCCGGGGGCCTCGGGGCGGTGGCGGGCCGCCGCCGGCTGGTTGCAGGAGATCGTGCGGGTGACGATGCGGCCGGTGGGCGTGCGGTGGCGTTCGCGGCGCAGGTAGCCGTGGGCCTCCAGCTCGCGCAGGGCGGCGGCGATGCGGGTGGCTCCCTCGGGGAACCGGGCGGCGAGGGTCTTGATGTCGGCCGGGGCGCCCTTGGGCAGCGACTGGAGGTGCACGCCGAGCCCGATGGCGAGGAGCGAGAGCTCCCGGTGCTGGGCCAGGTGGTTGCCGACCACCGTGAAGCGGGTGGTGTGGCGGGTGTTGTCGTGCAGGAGCCCGCCGCCGTGGTGGCCCCGGTTCGGGTGCTTGTTGCCCGCGATACGGGCCTGGGCGTGCGGGGGCACGCTAGGGTTCTGAGTACCCATCGGGAAGCTTCCTCTTCCTCGGTGGTCAGGCCCTCGCACTGGGATTGCCCGTCCCGGCGGGGGCCGTCTCATGTCTGCGGTTGTCGTGGTGGTGCGTTGCGCTGAGCGTCGGGCCTCGGAGGCCGGGAAATCCAACCGGGCCGGGGATGTTCACCCGCCCGAGTGAGCGTGGGCCGCGGGCGGGAGGGGTGGGGTTTGGCGGGGTGCTTTCCCCCGGCGTTCTTTGTCTTTCAGTCGTCGGCGGCACCGGAACCCGTGGGTGCGGGTTCCGGTGGTGTGAGGCTCAGTTCGGCCCAGACGGTCTTGTGCGGGAAGCGCCCCTCGGCGACTCCCCAGCGGTCGGCGAGCGCGTCCACGAGGAGCAGTCCACGGCCCGACTCGGCAACGGCTGCGGGCTCCCGGAGCACGGGGCGCCGGTCACCGCGTGTATCGGTGACCTCGATGCGGAGCGTGCCGCCGACCACGTGGAGCGTCAGACGGAAACTGCGGCCCGGGACGCGGCCGTGGGTGGCCGCGTTGGCCGCCAGTTCGGCGACGACGTGGCTCGCCGCCTCGTCCGGGAGCCCCCACTCCCGCAGCGCGTCCACCGCGAGCAGGCGGGCGAGGCGGGCACCGCGCGGGGTGGACGACAGCAGCAGGCTGAAGTGGCGGACCGCGCCGCCGGGTTGGGTCCTGGTCTCGGCAATTTCCTGATTCACGTCACTCAGCGTGGCCGACCGAACGTACCGTGGGGAGTAATCGCGATGTTGCGTAGGGTGACCGTCCAGGGCTTGTCCGGTGCTGTCCGGGCTGTCGACGCGACTCCTGCGCGCAGGGCGTGACGGTACGGAGCGGCACTACGGAGGGGCGCGCATGTCGGTGAACGGTGAGGCGGTGCGGGTCGGGACCGGGACGGAGCAGACCGACGAGCCGGGCTGGGAGGTGGACCCGGACGACGACTGGGCGCTCGCCGTGGTGGCCACCGTGGGACGGCAGTTGAGGCTCCGCCGGGAGGCGGCGGGGATGCGGGTCGGCGAGTTCGCGGTGGCGGTCGGGTACGGCGAGGACCTCGTCTACAAGATCGAGAGCGGCAAGCGGATCCCCCGGCCCGAGTACCTGGACACGGCGGACGAGGTGCTGGGCGCCGGGGGCCTCGTCGCGGCGATGAAGGAGGACGTGAAGAAGGTCCGGTACCCGAAGAAGGTGCGGGATCTGGCGCAGATGGAGGCGCGGGCCGTCGAAATCGGGGTCTATGAGTGCAGCAGCATCGCTGGCCTGCTGCAGACGCCTGATTACGCACGCTCCTTGTTCGAAGTGCGCCAACCTCCTTACTCAGCCGAGGAGGTGGAACGCCTGGTGGCAGCTCGCATGGCACGGCTGTCAGTTTTCGATCGCTCACCAGCCCCTTCCCTCAGTTTCGTCCTGGAGGAGGCAACCCTTCGCCGCCGCGTTGGGGGCACAATGGTGCAGAAGCAGCAATTCGAACGCTTGCTGGAAGTGGGGCGGCTGAACAATGTCTCACTCCAGGTCATGCCGATGGACAGCGTCGCCCACCCAGGCATGAGCGGCAGGATCGAGTTGCTGAAGTTCGAGGACGGAACAGCGGTAGGGCGTTCAGACGGCGCGTTCAACGGCCGCCCAGCCTCTGATCCGAGGCAACTGCGCATCCTTGAGCTGCGATATGGCACGATCCGGGCGCAGGCTCTTCCGCCCGGGGAGACACTGGCCCTCATCGAGCGACTGCTGGGAGAAACATGATCTGCAAAGCCTCCGCCAGGGACACCTCCGACCTGGCGTGGTTCAAGAGCAGTTACAGCAGCGGCCCAGAAGGCGACTCCTGCGTCGAGGTCGCCACCGAACCCGGCACCGTCCACGTCCGCGACTCGAAGAACACCGAAGGCCCCCGACTGGCCTTCACCCCCGCCGCATGGGCCGGCTTCGTGCCGTACGCGGTCGAGGACTGACCCGGCGGCATGCCGAGGATTGAAGAACTGCTGGGGGAGACATGAGCCGCAAGACCTCGTTCGGAGACGCCTCCGACCTGGCGTGGTTCAAGAGCAGCTACAGCAGCGGCGCGGAGACTGACTCCTGCGTCGAGGTCGCCACCGAACCCGGCACCGTCCACGTCCGCGACTCGAAGAACACCGAAGGCCCCCGACTGGCCTTCACCCCCGCCGCGTGGTCCGGCTTCGTGCCGTACGCGGTCGAGGGCTGACCCGGTCCGCCGGGCTTACCCGGCCCGATCCGGGGAAGCCGGACGACGAGGACGTGCGAGGCGCGGCTTCGGCCGGGTCCGGGGACTTGCCCCGGGACCCGGCCGGAGGGCGCGCTGCTCAGAAGTTGATGCTGCCGATCATTCCCGCAATGTTCGTCGTCAGCTCGTTGATCGTCGGAGCGACGGTCGAAGAGGCGAGGTAGAAGCCGAGCAACATGCACACGATGGCGTGCCCGGCTTTCAGTCCCGACTTCTTGATGAGCAAGAAGACGATGATCGCCAGCAGCACCACCGCCGAAATCGAGAGTGCCACGGCGGCTCACCTCCAAAGATCCCAGGGACGCGGGGGGGTCGGACGATGGGGGCAGGTAAATCTGTACGACAGTTAGCAGGGTCATACCCACTATGCGCTATTGATCATAACTATCCGTACGCGCGCATCGATCGGCGCACGGCCGCACAAGGGGGCGCATGGCCAATATGGTCGGGGGATGACGACCGAGATCGACTCCTTCCCCCGACGGCACGCCCGCACCCAGCGCTTCACCCTCGGCGCGCCGCGTTCGTTCACCGTGGCGCCCGACGGTTCGCGTGTCGTGTTCCTGCGCTCCGGCTCCGGTACGGACCGGGCGAGTTCGCTGTGGGTCCTCGACGCGCAGGAGGGCGGGGAGCGCGTGGCGGCCGACCCCCGCGCCCTCCTGGGCGGCGCCTCGGAGCACCTCCCGCCCGAGGAGCGGGCACGGCGCGAACGCAGCCGCGAGGGCGGTGCCGGGATCGTCGGCTACGCCACCGACGCGGCCGTCGAGTTGGCGTCTTTCGCCTTGTCAGGGCGGCTTTTCACGGCCGAGCTGCGGGTCGGGACGGCCGGGGAACTCCCCGTCCCCGGGCCGGTGATCGACCCGCGCCCGTCCCCCGACGGCCGGCGGGTCGCCTACGTCGCGCAGGGCGCACTGCGGGTGGTCGGCGCCGAGGGGGAGGGCGACCGGGCGCTCGCCGAACCGGAGGCGCCGGAGGTCTCCTACGGGCTGGCCGAGTTCGTCGCGGCCGAGGAGATGGGGCGTTCGCGGGGCTTCTGGTGGGCTCCGGAGTCGGACCGGCTGCTCGTGGCGCGCGTGGACGACACGCCGGTGCGCCGCTGGTGGATCTCCGATCCGGCGCATCCGGACCGCGAGCCGCAGCGGGTGGCGTATCCGGTGGCGGGCACCGGCAACGCGGACGTCCGGCTCTTCGTGATCGGTCTGGACGGGGTGCGCACGGAGGTCGTCTGGGACCGGGAGCGGTACCCCTATCTGGCGCATGTGCACTGGTCAGCGGCGGGTGCGCCGCTGCTGCTCGTCCAGGCGCGCGATCAGCGCAGCCAGTTGTTCCTGGCGGTGGACCCCGACTCCGGGAAGACCCGGATGGTGCACGCCGACGAGAGCAGAACATGGCTTGATCTTTTCCCCGGGGTGCCCCGCTGGAGCCCCTCCGGCCGACTCGTGCGGGTGGCGGACGAGGGCGGCGCGCGGGTCCTGGCGGTCGGGGACCGCCCGCTGACGGGAGCGCAGCTGCACATCCGGGCGGTGCTGGACGTCTCGGACGACGACGTGCTGGTCTCGGCCTCGGCGGGCGAGGAGGCGGACGAGCCGGAGACGGGCCAGGTCCACGTGTACCGGGTGAACGAGCTCGGCGTGGAGCGCGTGTCGCAGGAGCCCGGCGTGCACTCGGCGGTGCGGGCCGGGGGCGTGACCGTCCTGGTCTCCGCCACGCCGGACCGGCCGGGGACGAGGGCGCAGGTGCTGCGGGACGGACAGCCGGTGGCGATCGTCCCCTCGTACGCCGAAGACCCCGGTATGTCCCCGCGTGTGACGCTTGTTCAGGGGGGCGCACGCCGCATCCCGTGCGCCGTGCTTATGCCTCGGGACTACGCCGGTGACACACCTCTGCCGGTCCTCATGGACCCCTACGGCGGTCCGCACGGCCCGCGCGTGCTGGCCGCGCACAACGCCCACCTGACCTCGCAGTGGTTCGCCGACCAGGGCTTCGCGGTGGTCGTCGCCGACGGCCGCGGCACCCCCGGCCGCTCCCCCGCCTGGGAGAAGGCGATCCACCACGACTTCACCGTGTCGCTGGACGACCAGATCGAGGCTCTGCACGACCTCGCCGGGACCCACCCGCTCGACCTGACCCGGGTGGCGATCCGCGGCTGGTCGTACGGCGGCTGGCTGGCCGCGCTCGCGGTGCTGCGCCGCCCGGACGTCTTCCACGCGGGCATCGCGGGGGCCCCGGTCACCGACTGGCGCCTGTACGACACCCACTACACGGAGCGGTACCTGGGCGACCCCGCCGAGCATCCGGAGGCGTACGCCAGGAGCTCCCTGGTCACGGACGAGGGCCTGTCCTCCCCCGCCGAGCCGCACCGCCCGCTGATGATCGTGCACGGCCTGGCCGACGACAACGTGGTCGTCGCGCACTCCCTGCGCCTGTCCTCGGCCCTGCTGGCCGCCGGCCGCCCGCACGAGGTGCTGCCGCTGTCGGGCGTGACGCACATGACCCCGCAGGAACAGGTCGCGGAGAACCTGCTGCTGCTCCAGGTGGACTTCCTGAAGCGCTCGCTGGGGCTCGGGTGAGGAAGCGGGTACGGCCACAGGCCGGGGCGACATGGCCGCCCCGGCCTGTTCACGGCACCCGCACGGCCGTACGCTGTCCAGCCTGACGCGTCCGTATATCGGAGCCGGGTCGGTGAAGTTGCCTGTGTGTTAACGCGGTTGGCGCGCGTACGGGCGACTGTGCCGCCCCCTCCGGCGGCGCCGACCCCCGCACGGGCCGCGCGACCGCGGGCCGTGAGGCCTCAGTACCGGACGGCGGGCAGCCTGCGGGGCTCGACGCGCTCCTCCACCACGCCGTCGCCCTCGCGCCTGACCAGGTAGGCGCCCTTGCCCGGCGTCTCCGTCACCGCTTCCACCAGTTCGGTCCCGCGGTAGACCAGGCCGACCCCGTCGTCCGTGCAGTGCGCCGTCGGCAGGGTGCCGTCCGCCACCAGCCGGTGGGTCAGCGGCCGGCGTCCCTCGTCCACGTCGTAGTGCACCCCGTTGCCGTACGGCAGGAAGCCCAGCGCGTCGGTCAGCGGACGCAGCCGGGGCCCGAACGAGTCGGTCGCGCCGCCCCGGAACCAGCACAGGGAGCCCGCGCTGACCCCGCTCAGCACCACGCCGGCCCGCCAGGCGCGGCGCAGGACGCGGTCCAGGCCGTGGACGCGCCACACGGCCAGCAGGTTGGCCACCGAGCCGCCCATGACCCAGACGACGTCCTGTTCGAGCACCGCGCCCTCGATGTCGGCCACGTTGGGCATCGGGAACAGGTGCAGGGGCGTCAGGTCGAACCCGGCGACCCGCGCCGCCTCCGTCATCCGGGCCGTGAAGTGCTCGGCGTCGCCGATCGCGGTGCCGATGTACATGACGCGCGGGCGCCGGCCGTGGGCTCCGGAGAGGTCGACGGCGTGGTGCACCAGGGCGTCGAACACCACCCGGGTGCGTCCTCCGGCGCGGTGGCCGCCCGAGGTGGCGAGGATGGTCGGTTCCGGTGCCGTCATGCTCATGATCGTATCGGCCGCGACCGCGTCCGCGTCCGCCGGCGCGTACGGCGACGGCCCGTGCCGCTCGTACGCGTCACGGGCCGTCGCTCCTCGCGCCGGTGCCCCGGGGGGCGGTCCGGGCGGGCGGTCAGCTCTCGGTGTCCTTCTCCAGGGCCACCAGCGCCGGGTCGAGCACGACGTCCTCGTCGCGGGCCTGGACGGTCGGCTCCTCCGGGAAGTGGCAGGCCGTCAGGTGGCCCTCGCGGTTGCCGGAGATCCGGACCAGCGGCGGCTCCTCGGCGGCGCACTTGTCCTGCGCCTTCCAGCAGCGGGTGCGGAAGCGGCAGCCGGACGGCGGCGAGATCGGCGAGGGGACGTCGCCGGCGAGGCGGATCCGCTCCCTGTCCTCGGTCCCGTCCTCCACCGCGACCTCGGGCACCGCGGAGAGCAGGGCGTGGGTGTAGGGGTGGCGGGGCCGGTTGTAGATCGAGTCCCGGTCGCCGACCTCGACCACCTTGCCGAGGTACATGACCGCCACGCGCTGCGAGAAGTGCCGTACGACCGCGAGGTCGTGGGCGATGAAGAGGAAGGCGATGCCCATCTCCTCCTGGACCTTCTGCAGCAGGTTCACCACCTGCGCCTGGATCGAGACGTCCAGCGCGGAGACCGGCTCGTCCGCCACGATCAGCTTCGGGTTCAGGGCCAGCGCCCGGGCCACGCCGATGCGCTGGCGCTGGCCGCCGGAGAACTCGTGCGGGAAGCGGTTGTAGTGCTCGGGGCTGAGGCCGACCAGCTCCAGCAGCTCGCGCGCCTTCTTCTCCCGGCCGCCCTGCGGGTTGATCCCGTTGACCTCCATCGGCGACTTGATGATGGTGCCGACGGTCTGGCGCGGGTTCAGCGAGGAGTACGGGTCCTGGAAGATCATCTGGATCTCGGACCGCACCGGCGCGAGCTGCTTGCGCGAGGCGTGGGTGATGTCGCGGTCCCGGTAGGTGATCCGGCCCCCGGTCGGCTCCAGCAGGCGCGTGATGAGCCGGCCGGTGGTCGACTTGCCGCAGCCGGACTCGCCGACCAGGCCGACGCTCTCGCCGACGCCGACGGTCAGGTCGATGCCGTCCACCGCCTGCACGGCGCCGACCTTGCGCTTGATGGGGAAGCCACCGTAGATCGGGAAGTGCTTGGTCAGGCCCTCGACCTTCAGGAGCGGCTCGGTCGAGGCGCCGGTGGAGCCCTGCTGTGCGGAGAGGGTGAGGTTGTCGCTCATGTCTCGGTTCCTAGCGCAGCCGGGGCTGGATCTTGTCGATGAAGATGGTCTGCTTCTGTTCCGCCGTCAGATGGCACGCGGAGGCACGCCCCTCGCCGAGCGGCGGCCGTTCCTCGCGGCACCGGTCGCCCGGCACCTCGCCGCTGAAGGCGCAGCGCGGGTGGAAGGGGCAGCCCGAGGGCGGGTCCAGCAGGCTGGGCGGGGAGCCGGGGATCGGCGTGAGCGCCTGGCTGGTGTCGCCGCCGAGGCGCGGCATCGAGCTCAGCAGCCCCCAGGTGTAGGGGTGCCGGGGGGCGCGCAGCACCTCGCGGACGCTGCCGCGCTCCACGGCCCGGCCCGAGTACATCACCAGCAGGTCGTCGGCCATGTCGGAGATGACGCCGAGGTCGTGGGTGATGAAGATGATCGCGGAGCCGAACTCCTGCTGGAGGTCCTTGAGCAGGTCGAGGATCTGCGCCTGGACGGTCACGTCCAGGGCGGTGGTCGGCTCGTCCGCGATCAGCAGGTCGGGGTCGCAGACCAGGGCCATGGCGATCATGGCGCGCTGGCGCATACCGCCGGAGAACTGGTGCGGGTAGTCGTCCACCCGCGTCCTGGGCTGCGGGATGCCGACCTTGGTCAGCATCTCGATCGCCCGCTCCCGCGCCTCCTTCTTGGAGGCTCCGGTGTGCTTCATGAACGGCTCGGCGATCTGCCGGCCCACCGTGTAGTACGGCGAGAGCGCCGTCAGCGGGTCCTGGAAGATCATCGCGACCTTGTTGCCGCGGAGCTTCTCCATCTCCTTCTCGGGGGCGGTGACCAGCTCCTGGCCGTCCAGGACGATCTCGCCCTCGACCGTGGTGGTCTTGGGGTTGTGCAGGCCGAGGACGGTCAGGTTGGTCACGGACTTGCCGGAGCCCGACTCGCCCACGATGCCCAGGGTCTTGCCGCGCTCGACGTCGAAGGAAAGCCCGTCGACCGCCTTGACGATGCCGCCCTCGGTGGAGAACCGCACCCGCAGGTCGCGGACCGAGAGGAAGGCCTCCGGCCCGGTCGGGGCCTTCTCGCCTTCGGTCCTGGTCAGTGTGGTCACGGTATTTCTCCTAGCTCAGGCGCACGCGCGGGTCGATGTAGGCGTAGGCGAGGTCCACCACGATGTTCAGGAGCAGGATGAAGAAGGCTCCGAACAGCATGACGCCCATCGTCAGCGGCAGGTCCTTGGTGAGCGAGGACTGCACCGCGAGACGGCCGATCCCGGCCAGGTCGAAGGTGAACTCCGTGACGACCGCGCCCGACAGCAGTGAGCTGAGGTCCATGCCGATGATGGTGACGATCGGGATGAGCGAGCCGCGCCAGGCGTAGCGGAAGAAGACGTAGCGCTGCCGCATGCCCTTGGCGCGCGCGGTGCGCACGTGCTCCTCCGACAGCTGCTCGATCATGGTCGAGCGGGCCATACGCGTGTACTGGGCGGTGAAGATGGTCGCCATCACGGCCCAGGGGATCAGCAGGCCGACGAACCAGGCGGCCGGGTTCTCGGTGAACGGGACGTACTTCGGGTTCTCCATCCAGCCGGTGTTGTAGACCAGGATGCCGAGCACGATCGGGCCGAGGAAGTAGATCTGGAACGAGCTGAGCACCATGGAGGCGCCGCTGACCGCCTTGTCGACGGCCGTGCCGCGCTTCCAGGCGGCGAGCAGGCCCGAGCCGAGGCCGAGCAGCAGGAAGATGATCAGGCCGCCGACGGTCAGCGACAGGGTCAGCGGGAAGCGGTCCATGATGGAGTCCCACACGAACTCGCCGCTGCTGAAGGAGACACCCAGGCAGGGGGCGGAGCAGTGCCCCTGGGGGAAGTCCCGCCCGGCCACGATGCCGGTCATGAACTCCCAGAACTGCACGGTGATGGGCTTGTCGAGGCCGAGGTTCTCTCTGATGACCGCGATGTTCTCAGGGGAGCAGTTCTTGCCGCAGGACAGCTCGGCGAAGTCCTGGGGGATCGTATAGAACAGGAAAAACGTGAAGGCGCCGATCAGGAACATGATGACGACGGCGCCGATCAGCCTGCGGATGAGGAACTGAAGCATGGCGGGTGGATGCTCTCTTCGAAACGCGGCGGTTTGACGGGGGGTACCGTCCGCGGGGGTGCGCTCCGCCTGGCGCACACCCCCGCGGATCAGCCGAGCTGACGGTTACGGCTGCTTCACGAACAGGTCGTTGATGTCGATGTAGCTCGACTCGGTGCTGTACCGCGCACCGCCGATGTTCGATCCGAAGAGCTGGATCTGCTTCGAGTAGTAGACCGGGGCGGCCGGGTTGATCTCCTCCACGATGCGGTGGTGGGCCTGCTCCCAGGTCTTGGCGGCCTCCTCGGGCTGCTGGGTCAGCGCCTTCTGGATCAGCTCGTTGACCTTCGGGTCGTCGATGTGCGAGTAGTTCGACGAGCCGTCCTGGACCTGCGTGCCGTCGTAGACGGGGGTGATGACCGTGCCCGGCGACGGCCAGTCCTGGCCCCAGCCGGTCATGTACAGGTCGTAGGGGTTCTTCAGCTTGCCGACCTGCTCGTAGAAGCTGGCGCGGTCGATCTCCTTGGCCTGGACGTTGAAGCCGATCTTCCTCAGCGCGTCCTTGATGATGACCATCTGGGCCTGGCCGCGCGGGGTGTTGGCGTAGGCGTAGCTGAGCTTCGTGCCCTCCTTGACACCCGCCTCCTTCAGCAGCTCCTTGGCCTTGTCGAGGTCGCCGTTGGGCTTCTTCAGCTTGCCGAACGGGTCGTACTTCGCGTCGAAGCCCGGCAGGGTCGGCGCGAGCAGACCGCCGGCCACCTCACCGCCGTAGCGGCCGCCGTCGGCCTGGACCATGGACTGGTTCGGGATCGCGTAGGTGATCGCGTCGCGGACCTTCTTGTCCTTCATCCGGTCGAGGTTGAAGGTGAGCTGCCACACGTAGGGCTGGTAGCCCTGGATGGTGCGCTTCTTGGTCGCCGGCTTGGTGATGACCGTGGACATCTGCGCCGGGTCCACCGAGTCGGTGAACTGGATGGCGTTCTTCGCCTCGCCCTGGTCGGCGATCAGACGCTTGGTCTGGCTGGCCTGGTCGATGGTGGAGGAGAAGTTGTAGCCGTCGACGTACTGGTGGCGCACCGGGTCGGTCTTCGGGTCCCACTGGTCGTTCTTGACCAGCTTCATGGACTTGCCCGACTTGTACTCGGCGATCTTGTACGGGCCGAGGGCCGCGGGGGCCTTGTCGTACTTCTCCTTGGTGTCCTGCTTCTCGGGCACGATGGAGTAGCCGGCCATGGCCAGGGCCTGCGGGAGGTCCGGCTGGGGCTGCTTGAAGTGGAAGACGACCGTCTTCTCGTCCGGGGTCTCCAGCACGGA
The DNA here is from genome assembly GCF_040678355.1 of Streptomyces sp. NPDC052701. NCBI lineage: Bacteria > Bacillati > Actinomycetota > Actinomycetes > Kitasatosporales > Streptomycetaceae > Streptomyces > Streptomyces sp. NPDC052701. Next base: position 164,944 of record NZ_JBFATO010000008.1, on the reverse strand, counting down.
GTCCGGCAGGTGCTTGCCCTTGTACGGGCCGTCCGGCAGCGCCTTGCGGTAGTCGGCGCCCGACAGCCAGGTCTGGACGTAGGTCGGGCCGTCGAAGATGACCTTCGAGTACATCCGCTCGATGGTGTGGCGGACGTCGGCCGAGGTGATCTCGTTGCCGTCCTCGTCCTTGATGCCGTCCTTGAGGGTGTACGTCCAGGTCTTGTTGCCGTCGGACGCCTTGCCGGAGTCGGTGGCGATGTCACCGACGACCGTGAGGTTGCCCTTGTCGTCCTCCTGGAAGTTCGTCAGACCGCGGTGGATCAGGTTGGAGAACTGGCCCGCGTCGCTGACGTAGATCTGACCCGGGTCCATGTGGCTCAGGTCCGACTGCATGTACACGTTGATGGTGCCACCGGACTTCGCCCCGGGCACCTCCTGGGCCGGGCCCTGGGAAGCCGTGGCGTCACCGTAGGCGACAGGCTTCGACTGCGCGGCGGCGTCCTTCTGGGACGTGGAGTTGTCCTTGCCGTTGCCCTTGCCGCTGTTGTCGGAGCAGCCTGTCAGCGCCAGCGAGCCGGCCGCGACGGCGACGGCGATGGCACGCGCGGTGCGCATTCTGTTGGGCTTCATGATGCCGATGCACCTACCTGTCGATAGTTGTCCACGAGTGCTGCCTGACGGTCCGGGGAACCCGGCACGGGGGTGGCAGCCCCCCCACCACCAAAGGACGGTTAGCGCCCGGTCTTGGGGTCGAATGCGTCCCGGACGGAGTCTCCGAGAAGGTTGAAGGAGAGCACGAAGATCACCAGCGCCACGCCCGGGAAGACCATGAACATCGGGTCCTGCTCGTAGACCTCGGAGCCGATGGCGAACATGCGGCCCCAGTCCGGGGTGGGCTCGACGAAGCCGACACCGACGTACGAGAGGAAGGCGATGGTCAGGATCGTGCTGGGCAGGATGTAGGTGCTCTGCACCAGGATCGGCGTGACGATGTTCGGCAGGATCTCCTTGCGCACGATGCGCCAGGGGGAGGCACCGGACACCTTCGCCGCCTCCACGAACTCCCGCTCCCGCAGTGAGAGCACCGAGCTGCGCACCAGACGGGACAGGCCCATCCAGCCGAGGACCCACATCACCAGGATGATGGCCACGGCCCGCAGGTAGGTCGGCGTCTCGTCCTGCGGGGAGACGAACAGCGCGGTCACGACGGGCATGAAGGCGATGAAGAACAGCTGGCTGGGGAAGGCCAGGAAGAAGTCGGTCGTCCGGCCCAGCCAGTAGTCGACCCTGCCGCCGAAGTAGCCGCCGACCATGCCGATGATCACACCGGTGACGACGCTGAGGAGCGTGACCAGCAGGGCCATGTACAGCGAGGTGCGCATGCCGTACAGCAGCATGGTGAACACGTCACGCCCCAGCTTGGGCTCGACCCCGAACCAGAACTCCCCGGACATGCCGCCGAAGGAACCGGTGGGCATCGCGAAGTCGTCCAGCAGGAAGGGGTAATCCGGCTCCTGCGCGTACAGCGTGTACGGGTCCTTGCCGTACAGCTTGGAGATGACCGGAGCGAGCGCGGCGACGACGAAGAAGAAAATCACCACACACGCGGAGACGACTCCGGTACGGTCTCGCTTGAACCGTTGCCACATCAACTGCCCGGGGGAACGACCCTCAGGCTGCTTATCGCCCTGGGCGACCTCGGCGGCCGTCTCGAGCTCGGGCTCCAAGGCGACCGTGGACCCTGAGCCCTCAGCCTTGGCTGGACTGGTCATGTGTGTTCTTCCCCCGGGGGGTTGGAGAGCTGTGCACAGCACAGTTACCGGCAGGTTCTGTGGTTTGGGGGAACTTTCGCCAAGGGTGTCAACGCGCGTCAAGGGCGGAAGACATAGGGATCTCCCTACCGTCCATATTTTGAGCAAAAATTGCGACGATTGACACCTGGGCGCGCTTGACACCCCTGACAATAAATCGGCAAAACGGGCATTACGGAATAGATTTTTGTTTACATGTCCGAAACGCGACCGCAGACTCACCGGTATCCGAACAGTATCCGAAACGTACCGTAAACAGACCTGACGTCCCGGTCGCGATCGGAACGGGGGACGCGACCGGCGGGAACGGGGACGCGACCGGCGGGAACGGAGTGACGCGGGGGGATCCGGGGGCGGCACCCGCCGGGCTCGCACCACGGCTCCGGCGGCGGCCCCGTACCATGGGGTGAGGCCGTGGCGTGTTCAGCCCGGCAGGGCCCGCGCACCACTGACGTCAGCGCTGGCATTCCTCACACTCCGGGAGTACGCCTCAATATGGCCACGCGCCACGACATCCGCAACGTCGCCATCGTCGCCCACGTCGACCACGGCAAGACCACCATCGTCGACGGCATGCTGAAGCAGGCCGGCGCCTTCGCCGCGCACCAGCTCGACTCGGTCGACGACCGCATGATGGACTCGAACGACCTGGAGCGTGAGAAGGGCATCACGATCCTCGCCAAGAACACGGCGGTCAAGTACCACCCGAAGGACGGCGGGGACCCGATCACCATCAACATCATCGACACCCCCGGCCACGCCGACTTCGGCGGCGAGGTCGAGCGCGGTCTGTCGATGGTCGACGGCGTCGTGCTGCTGGTGGACGCCTCCGAGGGCCCGCTGCCGCAGACCCGCTTCGTGCTGCGCAAGGCGCTCCAGGCCCGGCTGCCGATCATCCTGTGCATCAACAAGACGGACCGCCCGGACGCCCGGATCGACGAGGTCGTCAACGAGACCTACGACCTCTTCCTCGACCTGGACGCCGACGAGGAGCAGATCGAGTTCCCGATCGTCTACGCCTGCGGCCGTGACGGCATCGCGTCGCTGACCAAGCCGCAGGACGGCACGGTCCCGGCCGACTCCACCAGCCTGGAGCCGTTCTTCTCCACGATCCTCCAGCACATCCCGGCCCCCACCTACGACGAGGACGCCCCGCTCCAGGCCCACGTCACCAACCTGGACGCCGACAACTTCCTCGGCCGCATCGCGCTGCTGCGCGTGCACCAGGGCGAGCTGAAGAAGGGCCAGACCGTCGCCTGGATGAGGCGCGACGGCTCCGTGCAGAACGTGCGGATCTCCGAGCTGATGATGACCGAGGCGCTCACCCGCAAGCCCGCCGAGAAGGCCGGCCCCGGTGACATCTGCGCCGTCGCCGGCATCCCCGACATCATGATCGGCGAGACCCTCGCGGACCCCGAGAACCCGGTCCCGCTGCCGCTGATCACGGTCGACGAGCCCGCGATCTCCATGACCATCGGCACCAACACCTCCCCGCTGGTGGGCCGCGGCGCCACCGGCAAGGGCGCGGACAACAAGGCGGCCGTCAAGGACCGCAAGGTCACCGCCCGCCAGGTCAAGGACCGCCTGGACCGCGAGCTGATCGGCAACGTCAGCCTCCGGGTCCTGGACACCGACCGCCCGGACGCCTGGGAGGTGCAGGGCCGCGGCGAGCTGGCGCTGGCCATCCTGGTCGAGCAGATGCGCCGCGAGGGCTACGAGCTGACCGTCGGCAAGCCCCAGGTGGTCACCCGGGAGATCGACGGCAAGACGTACGAGCCCGTCGAGCGCATGACCATCGACGTGCCCGAGGAGCACATGGGCGCGGTCACGCAGCTCATGGGCGTCCGCAAGGGCCGCATGGACAACATGTCCAACCACGGCTCCGGCTGGGTCCGCATGGAGTTCGTCGTGCCCTCCCGCGGTCTGATCGGCTTCCGCACGGAGTTCCTGACGCAGACCCGCGGCACGGGCATCGCCCACTCCATCCACGAGGGCTTCGAGCCCTGGTTCGGCCCGCTGCAGACCCGCAACAACGGCTCCCTGGTCGCCGACCGCTCCGGCGCCGTCACCGCCTTCGCGATGACCAACCTCCAGGAGCGCGGCGTGCTCTTCGTCGAGCCGGGCACCGAGGTGTACGAGGGCATGATCGTCGGCGAGAACTCCCGCTCCGACGACATGGACGTCAACATCACCAAGGAGAAGAAGCTCACCAACATGCGGTCGTCCACGGCCGACGTGACCGAGTCGATCGTCCCGCCGCGCAAGCTGTCGCTGGAGCAGTCCCTGGAGTTCTGCCGCGACGACGAGTGCGTCGAGGTCACCCCGGAGGCCGTGCGCATCCGCAAGGTCGTCCTGGACCAGCGTGAGCGCGCCCGCGCCGCGAGCCGCGCCAAGCACGCCTGACGCCCGGGTGTGCGGACCGGTGCCCCCCGCCGTCCGGCGGGGGGCACCGGCCGGTGAGGGGGCCGGACGGCAGCGGTGCCGTCCGGAGCGGGCCGGGGGTACGCGGGACGGGGCGTCGCCCCGCGCCCGCCCCTCTCAGGTGCGGGAGGAGTCCGCGCCCTTCTTCAGGAAGCCCATGTCCTCGTAGACCGGCGTGCGGAAGCCGAAGGCGCCGGCGTTCGCGAGGTTCTCGCGGGCGGCGACCAGCTGCGGCCGCTGGTAGAGCGGGATGGAACCGGCCGCCGCCCAGATGCGGGAGTCCGCCTTGCGGATCAGGGACCGCGCCTCGCCCTCGTCGAGCGTGCTCAGCGCCTGGTCGAAGAGCTGGTCGACCTGGTCGGTGCCGACCCGCGTGTAGTTCTGCTCGACGTTCAGCGAGCCGTCGGCGGCCGGCACCGGCTTGGCGTAGACGGGGCGGGCGTCGGTGGCGGGGAAGGCGGTCGCGGGCCAGGAGTACAGGGCCAGGTCGTAGTGGCCCGAGGCGATGTGGTCCTTGAAGTAGGACTCGTCGGAGACCCTGGAGATCTCGGTGCGGACGCCGACCCGCTCCAGCATGCGCGAGATGCGGCCGGCGACCGTGCGCAGGGGCTCCGTGCCGGCTCCCGAGGGGAGCACGAAGCGGAGCGTGAGCGCCTTGCCGTCCTTGGCGCGCGGGGCCGACGCGGCGTCCGCCGGGGCCGCGGTGCCCCGGGGGGCGTAGGCGCCGGGGGCGCCGCCCCGCCCGACGTCCTGGCGGCGGTCGGCCTCCCGGCGGGCCTTGCCGTCCTCGCCGACGATGTACGTGCCGTCGTCGCCCGCGGACTCGTCCTGCCCGGCCTTCTCGCCCCCCGCTCCGGCCGCCTCCCCGCCGTCCCGCTCCGCCTTCCCCGTCTTGCCTGTCTCGTCTGCCTTGTCGGCCTTGTTCGCTTTTTCCTCCTTCTGCCGCTTCTCCTTCTCGACCGGCCCGCCCGGCACCCAGCCGGCCTCCGCGAGCAGGGCCCGCGCCTCCTTGGCGCTCGGTCCGCCCAGGGCGCCGCTGTTGTCGGCGTAGGCGGCCTGGCCGGCCAGGGCGAGGTGGCTGCCGACGGGCTCGGCGGGCAGTCCGAGCGGCTTCAGGACGGCCTCGGCCAGGTCCTCGCGGTCCAGGGCACGGGCCACGGCCCGGCGGACCCGCTCGTCGGCCAGCGGGCCCTCGGCGCCGTTGAGGGCCAGCTGGGTGTAGGCGGGCTCCAGGGACTTGCGCACCTCGAAGCCGCGCAGGGCCCGCTGCCGGCGCCGGTGCCCGGCGGCGGCCGCGCGCACCTCCTCGCGGGCGGCGGCCTCCTCCCGGGCGGCCCGCGCGTCGGAGCCCTTGGCGACCGCCCAGGAGCGCAGTGCCTGCGCGGGCGTGCGGCCCGGGCCCCCGCGCGGGTCGCCACCGGTGCGGGGCAGGGCCGCGGCGGTGACGCGGCGGGCGGTGGCCGGGTCGACCTCGGCCAGGTCGACCGTGCCGGCGGTCAGGGCGGCGGTCCGCTCCTCGCGCGGCACGGCACGCAGCACGATCCGCGAGAGCTTGGCCGGCGCGCCCCACCAGCGCGGGTTGCGGGCGAGCGTGACCTCGTCGCCGTCGCGGTCGACCTTCTGCACGGCGAAGGGACCGGCGGTGGTCTTCAGTTTCCGGCGCGCCCCGTCGTTGAAGGAGTCGGGGGTGCCCATGACGTCCTTCGGGTACAGCGGCGTGAACAGCGACCTCCAGTCGGCGTAGGGGCGGCTGAAGGTGACCCGGACCTCCAGGTCGTTCCTGCCGCGCTCGACCCGCTCGATGCGGTCGTAGCCGGCGTTGCGGGCGGTCCAGTACGCGGTGTTCTCACCGGACAGGGCCCGCCACTGGGCGGCGAAGTCGGCGGCGCCGATCTCCCGGCCGTCGCTCCAGACGGCCTGCTGGTTGAGCCGGTAGAGCACGACCTGCCTGGGCTCGGTGTCGACGACCTCGGCGGACTCCAGGTAGAGGGGGTTGCGCTCGGGCCGGCCGGCGGCGTCCATGCGGAACATCGACGGCAGGACGGCCTGCGCCACCCGGGTGGTGGTGGCGTCGGCGTCCGACTGGAAGGTGTTGAGGGTCTCGGGCACGGAGTCCACGGCCCAGCGCAGGGTGCCGCCGTCGGCGACCCGGTCGCGGGCGGCGGGGGCGATGTCCTGCCCGGCCAGCGGCTTGCCGGCGGGGTCCTCGGAGCTGCAGGCGGTGAGCGCGGTGACCGCGAGGGCGCCGGCGGTGAGGAAGGCGACCGAGCGCATGACCGCGCGCGGTGCGACGCCGTCGTGGGACATCTCTGGGTACCTCCGGGAAGCCGCGGGCGTTACGATCACATTTGGCGGTATTTGGAGCTCATCTGATCTATGCGGCCACTGAAAAGGAAAGGGTTCGGCAACACAGGGCGACACGGCGGTCACGAACGGCAAGGCCACCCGTGCGGCGCAACGCACCGGAGGGCGCACCCCTACGCCTCGGCCAATCGGTGCACATCCCTTCACAGCGCGTGGTGTGACGCGCAACACTCGCAGGCGCATGAACGTTGCCGCCTCGGTTCTCGCCGGACCCGGAAGTGAGGGCAAGTCATGTCCGTGCACGACGACCTGATGTCAGTCCAGCGCTGCCTAGACGACCTGTACCGGTCGGTCGGGCGCCTGGAGGAGCGGCTCGGCAGCGGCGGGCTGGAGATGCGCCGTGTCCGCGTCGACGCCGATCACCTGCGGGAGAGCGTCGCCCTGCTGCGCGAGGCGGCCACCACCCCGCCCGCGCCGGCGCGGCCCGACCTCGTCACCATCCCCGACACGCCGTACGACCCCGCCCTGTGGACCGACTCGGACGACGAAGGGCTCGGCGCCCGCGACCGGCGCGCTCCCTGAGCCGACGGAATCTCCGCGAAGCGCAGCGACCGGCACGTCCCCGAACCCGACCGGAGTCGACAGGTGGCCACTGGTACGGAACCCCCCGCCACAGATCCCCGTCCCCCGAGCGGCGGCGTACGGGCCGGCACGCGTGCCGCGATCGACGCCCCGCACCTGCGGACCGACCGCTGGTGGCTGGCCCCGGCCGCCACGGCCGCCGGTCTGCTGGCGTTCGTCGTCTACTCGACCTGGCGGGCCCTCGCGAACGCCGACTACTACGCGGCCCCCTACGTCTCGCCGTTCTACTCCCCCTGCCTGGCGGAGAACTGCGAGCCGATGAAGGGCGGACCGAACTGGGAGATCTTCGGCAGCTGGTGGGGCATCTCACCGGCGGTCATCATCCTGGTCTTCCCGCTCGGTTTCCGGCTGACCTGCTACTACTACCGCAAGGCCTACTACCGGGGCTTCTGGGCGTCCCCGCCGGCCTGCGCGGTGGCCGAGCCGCACCGCAGGTACACCGGCGAGACCCGCTTCCCGCTGATCCTGCAGAACGCCCACCGGTACTTCTTCTACGCGGCGATCCCGGTCGCGGCCATCCTGACCTACGACACCGTGCTGGCCTTCCGCGACGAGCGCTACGCGTGGGGCCACATGGGCCTGGGCACCCTGGTGTTCCTGGTCAACATCGCGCTGATCTGGGCGTACACCCTGTCCTGCCACTCCTGCCGGCACGTCGTCGGCGGCAAGCTCAAGCACTTCTCCAGGCATCCCGTGCGCTACCGGATGTGGCAGTTCGTGGGCCGGCTCAACGCCCGCCACATGCTGCTCGCCTGGGCGTCGCTGGCGAGCGTGGCGCTCGCCGACCTGTACGTCTACCTCGTCGCGTCCGGCGTCTTCGACGATCCGCGCTTCTTCTAGAGGGATGGGGCCCACTGATGTCCGTGGTCGACCGGCAGGAATGGGACGTCGTCGTGGTAGGCGCGGGCGGCGCCGGACTGCGCGCCGCCATCGAGGCGCGCGAGCGCGGCGCCCGCACCGCCGTGATCTGCAAGTCGCTGTTCGGCAAGGCGCACACGGTGATGGCCGAGGGCGGCATCGCGGCGGCGATGGGCAACGTCAACGCGGGCGACAACTGGCAGGTCCACTTCCGCGACACCCTGCGCGGCGGCAAGTTCCTCAACCAGTGGCGGATGGCCGAGCTGCACGCGCAGGAGGCCCCGGACCGGGTGTGGGAGCTGGAGACCTGGGGGGCGCTGTTCGACCGCACCAAGGACGGCCGGATCTCGCAGCGCAACTTCGGCGGCCACGAGTACCCGCGCCTGGCCCACGTCGGCGACCGCACCGGCCTGGAGCTGATCCGCACCCTCCAGCAGAAGGTCGTCGCCCTCCAGCAGGAGGACTTCGCGGCGACCGGCGACTACGAGTCCCGGCTGAAGGTGTTCCAGGAGTGCACCGTCACCCGGGTCCTCAAGGACGGCGCGAGGGTGGCGGGCGTGTTCGCCTACGAGCGCGAGAGCGGGCGCTTCTTCGTGCTGGAGGCCCCGGCCGTGGTGATCGCCACCGGCGGCATCGGCAAGTCCTTCAAGGTGACGTCGAACTCGTGGGAGTACACGGGCGACGGCCACGCGCTGGCGCTGCTGGCGGGCGCTCCCCTGCTGAACATGGAGTTCGTGCAGTTCCACCCGACGGGCATGGTCTGGCCGCCGTCGGTGAAGGGCATCCTCGTCACCGAGTCGGTGCGCGGCGACGGGGGCGTGCTGCGCAACTCCGACGGCAGGCGGTTCATGTTCGACTACATCCCCGACGTCTTCAAGGAGAAGTACGCCGAGACCGAGGAGGAGGCCGACCGCTGGTACGACGACCCGGACCATAACCGGCGGCCCCCGGAGCTGCTGCCGCGCGACGAGGTCGCCCGGGCCATCAACACCGAGGTCAAGGAGGGGCGCGGGTCCCCGCACGGCGGTGTCTTCCTCGACGTGTCGACGCGGATGCCCGCCGAGGTCGTCAAACGGCGGCTGCCGTCGATGTACCACCAGTTCAAGGAGCTGGCCGACGTCGACATCACGGCCGAACCGATGGAGGTCGGACCGACCTGCCACTACGTGATGGGCGGGGTCGCCGTCGACTCCGACTCGGCGGCGGCCCGCGGGGTGCCGGGGCTGTACGCGGCCGGTGAGGTCGCCGGCGGCATGCACGGCTCCAACCGGCTCGGCGGCAACTCCCTGTCCGACCTGCTGGTGTTCGGGCGCCGGGCAGGCCGGCACGCGGCCGAGTACGCGGCCGGGGCGGGCGCGGCGCGGCCCCGGGCCGACGACGCCCAGGTCGACGCCGCCGCGGCCGAGGCCCTGCGCCCCTTCTCGGCCGAGGCGCAGACCGGGGAACCGGCCGGCGGCCCGCCGGAGAACCCGTACGCCCTGCACCAGGAGCTCCAGCAGACCATGAACGACCTGGTCGGCATCATCCGCCGCGACGCGGAGATGAAGCAGGCCCTGGAGAAGCTGGCCGAGCTGCGCCTGAGGGCGCGCCGGGCCGGGGTGGAGGGGCACCGGCAGTACAACCCGGGCTGGCACCTCGCCCTGGACCTGCGGAACATGCTGCTGGTCAGCGAATGCGTGGCGCGGGCCGCGCTGGAGCGCACCGAGTCGCGCGGCGGGCACACCCGCGAGGACCACCCGTCGATGGACCGCAGGTGGCGCCGGATCAACCTGCTGTGCCGGCTCACCGACCCGACGGAGGGCCTCGCGGCGACCGACCCGGTGCGCGGCCAGATCACCCTGGAACGCGAGACCACCGAACCCCTGCGCCCGGACCTGCTCGCCCTGTTCGACAAGGAGGAGCTGGTCAAGTACCTCGCCGAAGAGGAGCTGTACGAGTGAGCAGCTACGAGGCCCGCTTCAAGGTGTGGCGGGGAGACGCGTCGGGCGGCGGCCTGGAGGACTTCGAGGTCGAGGTCAACGACGGCGAGGTGGTGCTGGACATCGTCCACCGCCTCCAGGCCACGCGGGTGCCGGACCTGGCCGTGCGCTGGAACTGCAAGGCGGGCAAGTGCGGTTCCTGCTCGGCGGAGATCAACGGGCGGCCCCGGCTGATGTGCATGACCCGCATGTCGGTCTTCGGGCGGGACGAGACGATCACGGTGACCCCGCTGCGCGCCTTCCCGGTCGTCCGCGACCTCGTCACGGACGTCGGCTTCAACTACGCCAAGGCCAGGCAGGTCCCCGCCTTCGTGCCGCCCGCGGGCCTGGGCCCCGGCGAGTACCGGATGATGCAGGAGGACGTGGAGCGCCCGCAGGAGTTCCGCAAGTGCATCGAGTGCTTCCTGTGCCAGGACACCTGCCACGTGGTCCGCGACCACGAGGAGAACAAGCAGGCGTTCGCGGGCCCGCGCTTCCTGATGCGGGTGGCGGAACTGGACATGCACCCCCTGGACGCGGCGGCGGAGGCGGGACTGGACCGCGAGGCCACCGCCCAGGACGAGCACGGCCTCGGCTACTGCAACATCACCAAGTGCTGCACGGAGGTCTGCCCCGAGGGCATCAAGATCACGGACAACGCCCTGATCCCGCTGAAGGAACGGGCCGTCGACCGCAAGTACGACCCGCTGGTCTGGCTGGGCTCGAAGATCAGGAGGCGGTCCTCAGCAGGCCGAGGGCCTGCCGGAGATTGAACTCCGCGATCGCCCGCACGGGCTCCGGGTCCGGGTAGTCGCCGTCCAGCAGTCGCAGCGGGCCCGCGACGAGGCGCAGGTGCATGACCAGGCGGTACAGGGCCAGTCGCCGCTCGTCCAGGCCGGGGGCGCGCAGGGCGTCGTAGTGCGGGCCGAAGCGCAGGGCGAGGAAGACGTGCTCCCACTCCGCGTCCGCGTACAGCAGGCCCTCGATGTCGATCAGGGCCGGGTGCCCGTCGGACGTCAGCAGCACGTGGTCGGGGCCGAGTTCGCCGTGGACGAGGGTGTGGCGGTCGCGGGGGCGGACCTCGGCGGCCAGTGCGCGGACCCGTTCCGCGAGGGCCTCGCGGGCCGCGGCCGCGCGGCGGTCCCGTACCGCGATCTCCTCGAGGGCGCGCAGGCCCTCCCCGGCGGCGTGCCGCGCGCAGGAGCGGACCGGCGGGGAACCGCCGCCGTCGACGAGGGCGACCGTGCCGAAGCGGGGTCCGGCCTGGGAGCGCAGGGCGTCGAGGAGGCCCGCCAGCCGCTCCAGGGCCTCCCGCCCGGCCCGGGGGTCCCGGGCGAGCAGGTCCTCCAGGCTGCCGCCCTGGAGGTCCTCGACGACCGCCGCGTCGGCCGGGAGGCGGGTGCGCGTGGCGTCGGTGTGCAGCAGGCGGGGCGTGCGGACGCCCGCGGCGGTCAGCCGGTGGTGCGCCGCGGTGAACAGGTCCAGGCCCGTGCCCGGGGAGAAGGGGTCGCGGGGGGCGGAGGGGCCGGCGGGCCCGGCGTCCCAGAAGTCCTCGTCCGCCGACCAGACGTAGGCGACGGCCGTGGAGCCGTCGTCGAAGACCAGGCGGTACACGCCCTTCCTGCTGCCGCCGCGCAGCCGGACCGCGGCGGTCGGGGTGCGGTGCGGGCCGACGGCGGCGCGGGCGAGGGGGGCCAGGTCCCGGTGGGTCAGGAGCTTGCGGGTGGTCACGGCTCTCCTCGGGTTCCGTCGCGCGCCGGCTCGCGCGGTGGTGATCCTCGCACCGCCCCGCCCGGCGTGTCGTGCCGTTTTCTCAGCGCGCCCAGCCCTCCCGGTACGCCGTCCAGTCCGCCTCCGTCGCCGCGAAGTCGATGTAGAGGGCGACGCCGAACCGGGCACGGTCGCGGTCGGTGCGGGACAGGCCGAGACGGACGCCCCGGACGGCGGCGGGGGCCGTCTCGGCGTGGTTCCAGTGGCCGAAGCGGTTCTCATGGAAGAACGGCAGGCCCACCAGCAGGACGGTGGTGGGCGGGGTGACCTCCAGGGCGAGGGAGGTCTGCTGGGCGACGTAGCCGCCGTAGGTGCTCCGGAGCGGCTGCATGGTGTCGTACGACATCACCGCGATCTGGTCGACGCGGCGCGCGACCTGGCCGAAGAACTCCTGCGACCACCACTTGGGGTGGCCGGTGAGCGTGCCCCAGAAGGAGTGGAAGGCCGGGAGCGGGTCGATCTGGTGGGCGGCGACGGACAGCGGGACGCCCCGGGCACGGGTCTCGCGGCGCAGGGCGTCCAGGAGCGTGAGGTAGTGGCGGTCGCCGGAGTGGAGGGGTTCCAGGTCGAGGTGGACGCCGTCGTAGCCGGTGTCCAGGATCCGGCGGGTGGAGCGCAGGACGGCGGCCCGCGTGCCGGCGTCCGCCAGGCGCATGCCCTGCGGGCCCTCGGTCGCGAGCACGTCGCCGAGGAACGCCTGCACCCGGACGCCGGGCAGCGCGCGGTGCACGGCGGCGAGGAACCAGCGGGCCCGGGGATGGGCCGACCCGGGCAGGGTGCCGTCGTGTTCCAGCGGGCCCGAGTGGACGTACAGGTCGCGGATGCCGGTGCCGCGCAGGCGGCGGGCCAGGGCGGTGACGTCGGCGTCCTTCTTGCGGCCGTCGACCCAGGCGTGGCCCAGCCAGAGGGTGTCACGGTTCCTGGTGCGGGTGCCGGGCGCGAGGTCGCCGGTGTAGTTCAGGCGCAGGGCGGTCTCGGCGGCGAGGAGGGGCACCAGGAGGGCGAGGACCAGCCCCCGTGCGGCACGGCGGACCCGGCGCAGCCGACGACGCCGGGGCGCCGTCGGGCCGTCCGGCGGTGTGCCGCCGCCCGGCGATGCGCCGCCGTCAGGCGCCCCGCCGGGCTCGGGCTCCGTGTACTCCGTCGCCGTCATGCCCGTCCTCCCCCCTCACGTGCCGGTCCTCCCCCGGGCGCCCCGCCCCCGGCGCACCCCGGTCGCGCGGGCGCATTCCCGCTCATACGCTCCACAAGGTGACGCCTTCCTCGATCCGGAGCCGGCCGTTCCGGGCCGCGTCGTGCCTGCCCGTGCGGGCGGCTCGCGCCGTGCTGGGCGGTGCGGTCGGGGTGGTGTGGCTGGTGCTGCCGGGAACGACGACGTCCACCGGTGTTCCGATGGCGGTCACAGCGGACCGTCCGGCCGCGAGCGCGTCCGCGCAGGGCGGGGCGTCCGCCGCCGACCTGGTGCTGCCGCTGGTCACCGCGGGCGCGGCAGCCGTGCTGGCGGGGTACGGCTACGTGCGGCGCACCCGGCGCGCCCGGACCCGGACGACGCCGGGCGGTGCCCCGGCGCCTCCCGCCCCGCGGCCCGCCGCCCGTGACGACCTGTCCGAAGCCGACGGGCGGGCCCGGGCGCTGCTGGTCGAGGCGGACGACTGTGTGCGCACCAGCCGGGAGGAACTCGGTTTCGCCGAGGCCCGGTTCGGCGCGGCGGCGGTCGCGCCCTTCGCGCGGGTCCTGCGGGAGGCGGAGGCCGAGCTGGCGACGGCGTTCGGGATGCGGCAGCGGTACGACGAGGGGACGGGACAGGACGCGGGCGTCCGGCGGCAGGTGCTGGCGGGGATCGTGGGCCGGTGCCAGGAGGCCGGGCGGCGGCTGGACGCGGAGGCCGCCGGGTTCGACCGGCTGCGCGGGCTGGAGCGGGACCCGCGGGACGCGCTGGTGGTCGCGGAGCAGCGGTTCCGCGAGCTGGCCGCCCGCACGGGGGCCGCGGACGGCCTCCTCGCCCGGCTCCGGGAGCGGTACCCGGCGTCCGCCACCGCCCCCGTCGTCGGGCATGTCGAACAGGCCACGGACCGGCTGCTGTTCGCCACCTCGCGGCTCAACCGCGCCCGTCAGTGCGCCGACCGGGGCGAGACCGCCCGCGCGGCCGGCCATCTGCGGGCCGCCGAGGGCGCCGTCGCCCAGGCCGCGGTGTTCCTGCACGGCGTCGACCGCCTCGCCGCCGAGCTGGCGGCGGCCCGGGCGATGGTCCCGGCGGCGCTCACCGGCGCCGAGGCGGAGATCGCGGGGGCGCGGGAGCGGTCGGCGGTCCGGACGGGCGCGGACGCCGGCGCGGAGCCGGCCACCGGCCGCGACGTGCCCGCCGGCGAGCTGCGCGCGCGGGTGCTGCGCGCCGACGCCGTGCTGGCCGCCGTACGGCAGGAGGTGACCGGCGGGCCGTACGACCCGCTCGACGCGCTGCGGCGGATCGTGCGGGCGACGCTGCCGCTGGCCGACGGGCGGGCCGGGGTGCTGCCCGCCGCGGCGCGGCTCGTCGCGGACAGCGCCGTCGCCGCCGCGGCCGACTACGTCACGACGCACCGGGGGGCCGTGGGCTGTGCGGCGCGCACCCGGCTGGCGGAGGCGCAGCGGCTGCTCGGCCCGGACCCGCAGGCCCGGGCGGAGGCGGAGGCGCGGGCCCGGCAGGCGCGGGAGCTCGCCGAGCGGGACGTGCGCGCGCACGGCACCCCGCTCGGCGGTGTCGGCGGGCACGGGAGCGGGGCCGGCGGCGCGCTGCTCGGCGGGATCCTGCTGGGCGGCACCCCGGGCGGCGGACCGCCCGCGAGCTTCGGCGGCCCGCGCACCCGCAGCCGGCGCGGTGTGGCGTCCGCCTGAGCCGGCGGGCGCCGGCGGGGGCTGCTGAGCGCCGGCAGGAGCCGCTGGGCGCCGGCGGGTTCAGAACAGGCTCAGCAGGGCTTCCGCCGGATCCGTCAGGCCGGTGTCGCCGCCGGGCAGGGGCAGCTCGAACCACACCGTCTTGCCCCGCGGTGTCCGGCGCGAGCCCCAGGCGGCGCTGAGCAGGCCGACGAGCTGGAGGCCGCGACCGCCCTCGTCGGTGTCCCGGGCGCGCCGGCGGCGGGGCTGGACCAGGCCGGAGTCCCAGACCTCGCAGACCAGGGTGCGGTCCAGCAGCAGGCGCAGCCGGATCTCGCCCTCGCCGTAGCGGAGCGCGTTGGTGACCAGTTCGCTGACCAGCAGTTCGGTGGTGTCGACCAGCGGTTCCAGGTCCCAGGTGAGCAGCTGGGCGCGGGCGTACTCGCGGGCCCGGCCCACGCTGCGCGGCTCGCGCGGCAGGGTCCAGTCGCCGACGGACTCGGCGGGCAGGCCCTGGACACGGGCCATCAGCAGCGCGATGTCGTCCTCGCCGTGGTGCGTGTCGAGCGTGGCGAGGACGTGGTCGCAGACGTCCTCCAGGGGCTGGGCGGGGTCGGACAGGGCGCTGACGAAGGCCTGCAGGCCTTCGTCCAGGGGGTGGTCGCGGCTCTCGACCAGGCCGTCGGTGTAGAGCGCGAGCAGGGCGCCTTCGGGCAGTTCGACCTCGACCTCCTCGAAGGGCTCGCCGCCGACGCCCAGCGGCATGCCCGGCGGCACGTCGAGCATCAGGGCGGACTCGCCGGGTTCGACCAGGACGGGCGGCAGGTGGCCCGCGTTGGCGAAGGTGCAGCGCCTGGTCACCGAGTCGTAGACGGCGTACACGCAGGTCGCCAGGTACACCTCGGACAGGTCGGCCTCGCGGGGGCGGCGGGCGGCGCGGGTGGCCTGCTGGACGCCCGCCGCGGAGCCGAAGGCCTGGGAGGGGCCCCCGGGGGCGCCGAGGCCGCGCGCGATCTCGTCCAGCTGGGAGAGGACCTCGGCCGGTTCGAGGTCGAGCTGGGCCAGGGTGCGCACGGCCGTGCGCAGTTCGCCCATGGCGACGGCGGCGCGCAGCCCGCGGCCCATGACGTCGCCGACGACCAGCGCGGTGCGGTGGCCGGGGAGTTCGATGACGTCGAACCAGTCGCCGCCGACCTCGCTGGGCCGGCCGGTGGCCGCGTTGCCGGGCAGGTAGCGGCAGGCGATGTCCAGGCCGGAGGCCTCCGGGTCGCCGGGCGGGAGCAGGGACCGTTGCAGTATCAGCGCGCGTTCGTGTTCGCGCCGGTACAGGCGGGCGTTGTCGATGCAGACGGCGGCGCGCGCGGCCAGCTCCACGGCGAGGTCGCGGTCCCGCTCGCCGAACGGCTCGCTGCCCTTGGTCCGCGCGAACTGCGCGAGTCCCACGACCGTGTCGTGCGCGACCATCGGCACGGCGAGCGTGGACTGCACCAGGCCGCCGTCCTCGCCGGGCACGGTCCGCGGGCGGCCGGTGCGCAGGGCGTCCGCGCAGGGCGAGTTGAACGGGTAGTGGTGGACGGCGCCGACCTCGACGGGCCGGCCGGTGCCGTTGAAGGGCGCGCCGGAGACGGCGCTGGCGAAGGCGACGCGGCGCAGTTCGCCGCTGCCGTCGGCGAGACCGGGCGGGGTCTCCTCGCCCACCAGGAGCCCCTGGTAGAGGTCGACGGTGGCGAGGTCGCAGAAGCCGGGCACGACGACGTCGAGGAGTTCGCGGGCGGTGGTCTCCAGGTCGAGGGAGTTGCCGATGCGGGCACCGGCCTCGTTGAGGAGGGCGAGGTTGCGCCGCGCGGCGGCGGCCTCGCGGGCGGCGGCGCGGCGGGCGGTGATGTCGGTTCCGAGCCACGCGATGCCGATGGGCCGGCCGGAACCGCTGTGCACGCGGTAGAGGTTGACGGACCAGTGGCGGCGCTCGTCGGAGCCGGGCAGGAAGCCCGTGACGTGCATGTCCGTGATGGAGTCGCCGGTCTCCAGCACCCGGCGCAGGGTGGCCGCGACCCGCTCGGCCTCGCCGCGCGGCAGGTAGTCGTGGACGCCGCGGCCGCGGTGGTCGTCGGGGGTGCCGCCGAAGGTGGAGGCGAACCGCTCGTTGGCGCGCCGCACCCGCAGGTCGGGGTCGATCAGCAGGAAACCGAACGGAGATTGGCCGAATATGGCCTGCGAGGCGGCGAGGTCGGTCTCGATGCTGCGCAGGGTGCGGACGTCGACGACGATGCAGACGGCGGCCTTCTCGCCGTCCTCGGTGCGCGTCGGCATGACGTAGACCTCGGCGAGGCCGTGCCGGGCGCGCCCCCCGTCGGACGTCTCCGGCAGCCGGAAGGGCACCACGCCGGTCCACTCCCGGCCGTCGAGGATCTCGGCCATCTTGCGCTGGCCCTGCTCGCGCAGGTCCGAGTCGACGAAGACGTCGATGGGGTCCATGCCGACGGCGCGCTCGGCCGGGATGCCGAAGAGCTGCTCGGCGCGCAGGCTCCACTGGTCCACCAGGCCGTCGGGGCCGATGGAGAAGGACGCGACCTTGATGTAGTCGTAGATGGAGCCGGGCGGACTGCTCTGCCACACGGCGGCGCCCGTCGGGGCCTCGCCGGAAAGGCCCCGGGCGCCCTTCGTCCTCGCGCCGTCCGACGGGTCCTCGGACTCCGTGGCCTTCGCTGGTATCTCGCTCACGCGAACCGTCCCCTCCAGCTCACCGCGTCCGGCACCGGTCACCGATGGCGGCTGCCCGCAGTATCCAGCACTACGGCGCCGCACGACACGGTGTTCACGATCACAGCACGGTTCCGGCGGTTTTCGGACCGAGCCGTGAGAACACTTCCAGTCTTCTAACCAGGGAACACATCGTCCAACCCCGCCCCCCGGCAACCGTCACCGGCCTGAACCGCCTGGTGAGCGGGCGGGCGCGGACGCACCGCGGCGGACCCGCCCGCCGAAGGGCCGGCCCGGCCGGTCCCTCAGGGCACCGCGAGTTCGAACCACACCGTCTTCCCCACGTCCCCGGGCCGGGTGCCCCAGCGGCGCGAGGAGGAAGCCACCAGTTGCAGACCCCGGCCGCTCTCGTCCTCGGGCCGGGCGGCGCGCTCGTGGGGCGGCTCCGGCAGCGGGTCGGAGACCTCGACCAGCAGGACGCCGTCGAGGACGGAGGGCCGTATCAGACGGACGCCGATGGGGCCGGTGGCGTGCCGCAGGGCGTTGGTGACCAGTTCGCTGACCAGCAGGGCCGTGAGGTCGCCGACGCTGTCGAGGTCCCAGTGGCGCAGCTGGCCGCGCACGGCGGAGCGGGCGGTGCGCACGGCGCCCGGGTCCGCGGGGAACGTCCATTCGGCGCGGTCACCTTCGGTGTCGATCACGCCGATCACTCCCAGGCAGCGAACCCACCGATGTCCGGTTTCGTGGGGTTAATAGGCACGTACCCGATATTCGGGGCGCAGTACCGTCCGGAGGGGCGCGCTATGGCCCGCGTGACCCGCGCGGCGCCCGCCCGAAGGCTTTGCGGGCACCGCGCGCGCCTCGGCGCCCGTGCGCCCCGGTGCACTCCCGCGAGAGCCGCCCGCCCCCGGCGCTCCTCACACGCCTCGCGGGCCCCCCGCGGACAGGCCGAGGCGGGCGAGGGCCTCGCGGACGGCCGGCACGTCCTGATCCAGCCAGTCCACGGTCCAGACCGCGGCGGGGTCGAGCCAGCGCAGCGCGTCGTGGTCCTGCAGGGGCTGCGGGGCGGCGGAGCCGGGGCGCAGGCGTGCGGTCCACACATGCAGGACGTACGGCGGCCTCAGGGGCCACTCCCCGGGGACGCGCTCGCCGGGCTCGGCCTCCACGCCGAGCTCCTCGCGCAGTTCGCGCACCAGGGCCGCCTCGGCCGTCTCGCCCGGTTCCACCTTGCCGCCGGGCAGTTCCCAGCGGCCGGCCAGTTCGGCGGGCGCGCTGCGGCGCGCGGCCAGCAGCCGCCCGCCGTCGACCAGGGCGGCGCCCACCACCACGATCCGTTCCGTCATGCGCGGGAGCCTACGGGCACGCCTTCGCCGGGTCGGCCGGCGCCCCGGCGGACCGGCCGGTCAGTCACCGGCGGCGGCCGTCCCGTTCTGGCCGATCCTCTCGACCCAGTAGAGCTGCTTGTGCCCGCGGCCGTCGAGGCTGTCCGCGATCTTCTGGGCCTCGGCCCGGGTCGCGTACCTGCCCACGCGATAGCGGTTGCCGTTGTCGTCCTGCCGGATCACGAGCCAGGGGAGAGTGACCGTGCCGTCATTCATCGCGCCCCTCCACTTCCCGCCCGCGGCCTGTACCGCGCCCCGCCCACCGAGGAAACCGCACTGTGCATATGCCCGAGCCTACGCCCAACCTTCACGCAGCGAATACGGCTTTTCACGAAGCGGTACGCAACCAGCCAGTACGCAGGGGGCGCACGGCACCGAACGCGCCGTCCGCGCACCTCGACTCGTCCGGTCAGCGGCGTGCCGCGCGCCTGCGCACGCCTCCGTGGCCACCTGCGAGAACGGCCAGATCGCGACGGCGGCGGAACGGCCGCCGGAGCGTGACACCTGCGGGAGAGACGGCGCGCGAGGGGCGTGCGGGAGGCGTGCGAGGGTGTCCGTTACTTGACCGGGAGGTGGTAGGCGACCCGGTAGCGGTCGGCCGGGATCACCACGTCGGCCGTCTCCACCGCGCGGCCGGAGGCGTAGAACGTGCGGGAGACGACCAGGACGACGTGCCCGGGGACACCGCCGAGGGCGAGCAGTTCCTCGGCCAGGCCGGGGCGCGCGCCGACCTCCTCGGTGACGTTGTCGACGATCACATCGATGGCGCGCATGCGCTCGACGACGCCCATGCCGCCGAGCGGCCCCTCCTCCGGGAGCATCACGGGCGTGCGGCCGGTCAGGGCGAGCGGCTCCCAGGAGGTGGAGAGCATCATCGGCTCGCCGCCCTCGCGGAAGAGGTACCTGGTGCGCATCACGCGGTCGCCCGGCTCGATGCCGAGCCGGGCGGCGATCGCGGCACCGGCCTCGACCTGCTCGCTGCCGGACTCCCAGGTGCCGCGCGCCCCGGCGTCGGCCTGCTCCTGGCGGAACGGCGTGGCCCCGCCGGCCGGGCGGTACCCGGAGCGGGCGATGCGCCGGGGCACGGGCCGCTCGCGCACGTACGTCCCCGAGCCGGAGCGGCCCTCGACCAGCCCTTCGGCCATCAGCACCTTGCGGGCCTCCAGGGCGACGGTGTCCGAGACGCCGTACTCCTCGCGGATCCTGGCCTGGGACGGCAGGCGGGTGTGCGGTGGCAGCAGGCCGTCGACGATCTTCTTGCGGAGATCACCCGCGACGCGCAGGTACGCCGGCTGCTCACCGATTGTCACTGGCCGCTCCCATCAGGTTGTACAGACAGCAACAGCGTGGCAACCGTGGGTTGGGCCAGGCAAGCAAAGGCCAGAGAATCACTCGATGTGATGACACGGGCCCGCCGGAGGCTTTGCCCAGGCACTTTCTCCCCGCTGTGGCCGCCGTCACACCTGGACGCCGGACTCCCCGCCCTCCTCACCGGCGTCCTCCTCGTACACCGGCGGGGTCGTGTCCAGGCCCAAGGCCTTGCGCGCGGTGACGGTCGCCGGGCCGTCGACGTACTCGTACCCCTGGTCGTAGTGCTCGTAGTAGGTGCCGGCGTCGCGGGCCGCGGCCGCCTTCGCCCAGTCCTCGCGGGCCCGCTCCATCTCCTCGACGAGGTCGGCGACGGGCCGCTCGGCGCCGGCCGGCCAGGTGTGGCCGCGCAGCGCCCCGACCTGCTCGCCGAGCGCGTCGTGGACGTCGCCCGCCCAGGAGCGGTGCCCGGCCAGGTCGTCCTCGGGAGCGGCCTCGGGCTCCTCGTAGAGCACCGCGTCGACGGACTGCGTCGCCCTCAGGAGGGCGATCTGGTCCGCGTCGAGCATGGTCTCGTCGTTGCGCAGCGAGCCGGTCAGCCCGCTCCCGCCGTCCACGCCGCCGAACAGGCAGACGATCTCGCGGTCGTCGAAGCGCCAGCTCTCCCGGGACGGCACGAGGTAGTAGACGTCCACGTCCTCCGGCAGGGCCCAGGTGTCCATGGCGTAGCGGTCCCGGAGCGCGTAGCACCTGTCGTCGGCGGTCTCCGTCAGCTCGTCGTCCCCGGGGTAGGAGCCGTCGGGCAGCGTGACGACGGCGAAGACCTCACCGTCGTGCTCGCGGTCGCAGGGCACCTCCTCGACGTCGTAGGCCTCGCCCTCCAGGGAGCCGGTCGGCGAGTCGAAGCAGTCGCCCTCGCGGAGCGCGTAGGCGGTGCCCCCGCCGGCCGCGCCGTCCTTGACCTCCCGCCACGCGTCGGCCGCGACCCCGGTGGACAGCGACACCGTCCACAGGAGGAGCCCGACGGACGACAGCACGGCCCCGGCGACCGCCATGCCCTTGCCGCGCTCGCCCCTCCGCCCGATCTGCCGCAGCGCGACGAGCCCCAGCACGAGCCCCACCGCCGGCAGGAAGCACAGGACGCCGAGCACGAGCGCGGCGATGGCGAGCCCGTTGAGGGCCGGCTGGGCACCGTAGGGCCCGTACGGTCCGTAGGGGCCGTACGGGCCCGGCCCCCGACCCCAGGGCTGGTGGGGGTACTGCCCGTGCGGCTGGTGCGGCTGGTGCGGTCCGGGGGCCGGGGGTATCGACACGGGTAGCGTGCTCCTGATGCGGGGTGGTGCGCGGCTGGCGCGGGGCTGGGCGCATCGTAAGCGCGGGGTGAGCGGGGGTGGAACGCGTGAGGGCGAACACGACGGTCCGGGCGGTGAACGGCCTGACGGCACGTTGGGCGGCGGACGTCGCACGGGGCACGGTCTTCTCGGCGGCGGGGGTGTGGCCGCTGCTGGCGTTCCTGGCGGACGGGGCACAGGGCGCGGCCCGGCGGGAACTCGCCCAGGCGGTCGGGCTGCCGGCGGACCGGGCGGCCGCCGCCGCGCGGGAGGTGCTCGCCGCGACGGGCGCGATGCGCGGGCTGGACGCGGCCCTGGGGCTGTGGACGAAGCGCACCCTGGAACTGCGGGAGGCGTGGCGGGCCGGACTGCCGGCCGGCGCCCACGGGGTGCTCACCGGTGACGCCGCGGCCGACCGGGAGGCGCTGGACGCGTGGGCGGTGAAGCACACGGGCGGACTGGTCGAGCGGATGCCCGTGGAGGTGGCGGGGGGCGCCGAGATGGTGCTGGCGAGCGCGCTGGCGCTGCGGACGCGCTGGCTGCGCCCCTTCGAGGAGGTGCCGTGGGAGCCGTACGGCGGACCGTGGGACGCCCGCACGCTGCTGGCGCTGCGGCGCCGGAGCGTGCTGCTGGACCGGGTCGGCGTGGCGGACACGCCGCACGGGCACGTCACCGGGCTGAAGGTGCTGGGCGACAACGCCCTCGACGTCCATCTGCTGCTCGGCGAGGAGGGCATGGCGCCCGGCCGGGTGCTGGGGGCGGGCGTCGGCCTGCTCGCCGGCGGGCACCCGGTCGTCCCGGGCCCCCGCCTGCCCCGCGGTGACGCGGGGCCCGGACTGCGGGTCGTGCGGGAGCGCAGCACGACGCCCGACCCGCCCACGCTGGACGTCACCACCGTGGCGTACGGGATCGCGGCCGACCACGACCTGCTGGAGCGGCACGAACTGTTCGGGCTCACCGCGGCGCGGCTGGAGGTCCCCGGCCACTTCCCCGGCGTCAGTGCCTTCCCGCTGTGCGTGGGCTCGGCCCGGCAGTCGGCCGTGGCGAGGTTCGGGGCGCGCGGCTTCGAGGCGGCGGCGGTGACGGCGCTCGGCATGGCCGGCGCCGGGGCTCCGCCACCGCTGCGCTACCTGACCACCGTCGTCGAGGCCGTCTTCGACCGCCCCTTCGGCTTCCTGGCCGTGCACCGCCACTCGCGCCTCGTCCTCGCGGCGGGCTGGGTCACCGACCCGGAGCCCTTCCGCGAGGACGAGGACTGCTGAGGATCACCGGGGGAGCGTCAGAACTGCAGGGCCCAGGCGTCGATGCGGCCCGTGTCCAGGCTGGCGTTGTCGCTGACCCGCAGCTTCCACGTGCCGTCGGCGGTCTCCGAGGAGGCGTTCACGGTGTACGTGGTGTCGATGTTGTCCGCGCTGCCGCCGGTGCCGTACGCCTTCAGCGTGTACGCCGTGCCGTCGGGGGCGATCAGCTGGACCTGGAGGTCGCCGATGTAGGTGTGGACGATGTGCACCTCGACGGCCAGGGCCGAGGGCGCGTTGCCCGGGACGCCGGAGACGGTCACCGGGGACTCGGCGGTGGCGTTGTCGCCGACGGCGTGGTCGGTGGTGTTCTCGAAGCGCGGACCGGGCGGGGTGGTCGTACCGCCGCCGACGTACAGCAGCCGGTTGGGCGAGCCGGTGCCCGGGTTGGTGACGACGCCGCCGGTGGCGGCGGTGGTCAGCGCGGTGGAGACCTGGGCGGGGGTGGCCGTGGGGTTGTCGGCCAGGTACAGCGCGGCGGCTCCCGCGACGTGCGGGGAGGCCATGGAGGTGCCGGAGATGGTGTTGGTGGCCGAGTCGCTGCTGTTCCACGCCGAGGTGATGGACGAACCCGGGGCGAACAGGTCCAGGACCGAGCCGTAGTTGGAGTAGCTGGCCCGGGCGTCGCCCGAGGTCGTGGCGCCGACCGTGATGGCCTCGGTGACGCGGGCCGGGGACCGGGTGGAGGCGTTGGTGGACTCGTTGCCGGCCGCGACGGCGAAGGTGACGCCGGAGGCGACGGCGTTGCGCACCGCCGTGTCGATCGCGGTGTCGGCGGTGCCGCCGAGGGACATGTTGGCGACGGCCGGCTTGACCGCGTTGCGGGCGACCCAGTCGATGCCGGCGACGACCTGGGCGGTGGTGCCGGAGCCGGAGTTGTTCAGCACGCGGACGCCGACGACGTTCGCCTTCTTGGCGACGCCGTGGGCGGCTCCGGCGACCGTGCCGGCGACGTGCGTGCCGTGGCCGTGGCCGTCCTGGGCGGTGTTGTCGTTGTCGATCGCGTCGTAGCCGTAGGAGGCCCGGCCGCCGAAGTCGCCGTGCGTGATGCGCACGCCGGTGTCGATGACGTACGCGGTCACGCCCTGCCCGGCCGAGTCCGGGTAGGTGTAGGAGTTGTTCAGCGGGAGGTTCCTCTGGTCGATGCGGTCCAGGCCCCAGGAGGGCGGGCTGGGCTGGGTCGCGGTGATGCGGAAGACGCGGTCCTGGACGACGGAGGCGACGGCCGGGTCGGCGGCCAGACGCTTCGCCTCGGTCTCGGAGGCCTCGACGGCGTATCCGTTCAGTGCCTTGGTGTACGTCCGTTCGATGTCGGCGCCGTACTTCTCCGCCAGGGCGCGGCCCTCGGCGGAACCGGCCCTCGTCCCCCTGAGGGTGACGATGTAGCTGTCGGCGACGGCGTTCGCGGCGCCCTCGTACTGGACGCGGCCTTCGGGAGCGGCCGGGGCGGCCCCGGCCGGGAGGGCGGCGACGAGGCCGGCGGTGCAGGCCGCGGTGACCACCGCGCCGAGTGCGGCCAGTCTTCGCCGGGGGGTGCGGTGGGGAGTACGCATCACTGCCATCTGAGGGGTCCTCCTCAATCGGTGGTGCGCCGTGTGGGGTGGTGCGCGCCCGCCAGGAACCACCGTCAGGGCATGGTCATGCCAATAGCGGTTGTTCCTGTGCGTCAGCGAAAGATTGAGGCCTTCACAGGAATTGCACAAGGGCCCTGCACGGACATACCCCTCGATAGGGTGACGGGCCTGACGGCCCGTCACCCGTCCCCGGTGGCAAGGGAGACCGGTCCCCCGTGCCGCTCAGTCGTCGAAGGCGGTGGCCCGCGTCCGCTTCTCCCACGCCACGACCTCGGCGCGCACCTGCTCCAGGTGGTCGAGCACGGCGGTGACGGCGTCGTCGCCGAGCGGCAGGTGCAGCGGGGTGTCCTCGGCCTCCAGGGCGGCGAGGACGAGTGCGGCGGCCTTGGCCGGGTCGCCGGGCTGGGTGCCGTCGCCGCCGGAGACGTAGGCGCGGGTCTGGCTCACCCCGGCGTACACCCCGCTGTCGGGGCTGGCGCCCGCCCGGCTGCCCTCGAACAGCGAGGTCCGGAAGGCCCCGGGCTCGACGACCAGCACCTTGATGCCGAACTCGCGCACCTCGTCCGCGAGCGCCTCGCTCATGCCCTCCAGCGCGAACTTCGTCCCGCTGTAGGCCGAGAAGCCCGCCACCGACATCTGCCCGCCCATGCTGCTCATCTGCACGATCGCGCCGGAGCGCCGCTCGCGCATGTGCGGCAGCACCGCGCGGGTCAGGGCCGCCGGACCAAAGACGTGCACGTCGAACAGGGCGCGCAGTTCCTCCTCGGTGGTCTCCTCGAAGGCCCCGACGTGCGTGCGGCCCGCGTTGTTGACCAGGACGTCGATCCGCCCGTGCCGCGCCACCACGTCCCGCACCGCGGCCTCGGCGGCCCCCGTGTCGGCCACGTCCAGGCGCAGCGCCTCCACCTGGTCGGGGTGGGCGGCCACCAGGTCCTCCAGCGCCTCGGGGCGCCGGGCCGCACCGATCACCACATCGCCGTCGGCGAGGGCGGCCTCGGCGATCGCCCGCCCGAATCCGCTGCTCGCGCCCGTGATCAGCCACACCTTGTTCATCACCGCTCCTCGCCGGCCGGCCGTGCGCCGTCCTCGTCGTGCCCCCGCGGGAACCAGCTTGCAGCGAAAGGAAGTTGGCCGTCCAAGACTTCTCCTGATAACCACTCGTCATGACGACGGACGTTCATGTGCGGGACCTGCGCTACTTCCTGACGGTGGCCGAGGAACTGCACTTCACGCGCGCGGCCGAGCGCCTGTACGTGTCCCAGCCCGCGCTGAGCAAGCAGGTGCGGGCGCTGGAGGGCAGGCTGGGCGTCGAGCTGTTCCGGCGCGACCGGCGGGGCGTGGCCCTCACCGGGGCCGGCACGGCGCTGCTGCCGCACGCCCGCCGGGTCCTGGCCGCGTGGGCCGAGGGGGCGGCAGCGGTGGAGGCCGCGCGGGCGGCGGAGCGCAGCACGCTGGTGGTGGGCATGAGCACCAGCCCGGGCCGCGGCGGGCTGCTGCCGGCGATCCGCTCCCGCTTCACGGCCGCCCACCCCGACGCGGTCGTCCGGCTCCGCCAGGTGAGCTGGGAGGACCCGACCGCGGGCCTCGCGGACGGCTCGGCGGACATCGCCTTCGTCTGGCTGCCGCTGCCCGACGCCGGCCGCTACGCCTGGACGGTGGTCGCGGAGGAACCCCGCCTGGCCGCCCTCCCCGACACCCACCCCCTCGCCGCCCGCCCGGAGATCGACTTCGCGGACCTGGCCGACGAGCCGTTCCTGGCCCTGCCGCCCGGCGCGGGCGTGCTGCGCGACTTCTGGCTGGCCCTCGACGAACGCGCCGGCCGCCCGCCCCGCGTCGGCGCGGAGGTCGCCGGCACGGAGGAGACGTACGAGGCCCTGGTCGCGGGCCTGGGCATCTGCCTGGTGGCCGCGGGCAACGCCCCGCTGATCACGCTGGGCGGTGTGACGACCCGCCCGGTGCGGGGGCTCTCCCCGTGCCGCTACGTCCTGGCCTGGCGCGGGGAGGACGGGCGGCGGCCGTTGGTGCGGGGGTACGCGCAGGCGTGCCGGGACGCGGCGGACGGGCGCGCCCGCGCCCCGCGGGGGCGGTGAGCCGGCGCCCGCGCGGCGCGCGCCGGGCGGGGGGCGCCGACGGCCGGGCGGGGCCTTCCGGGTCCGCGGGCCATCGGCCTTCCGGCTTCGTCGGCCATCGGCACGGCCGGGGACCGCCGCCGTGCGCGCCGCCGCGCTCTCCTGCGAGGGCGGCCCGCTCGCCGCGCTGGGTGGCGGTGCGTCCCGTTGAGATGGCTGACGCTGTACGCGCGCTCGCGTCGGGTACCCGCGTCACTCGCCGCGGTGGTGATCAACGCGGTGGCGGCGTGGGCGCTCGCCCGGGACGGGGGTGGGGGCCCGGTGATCCACGGCTGCCCGCGCTCGTCCTCGCCACGGGGGCGATGGCGGCCTCGGTCGGGCTCAGCGGGCAGGACCTCGCACTGGACCGGACGGCCGCGATCCGCTGGGTGCCCCGCCGAGCGGCGCACGTGCTGCTCGCCGGTGCGGTCGTCGGCACGTTGCTGCCGACGGCGCAGACCACGGGCGGTCCACGGCCACCACCGCGTTCGTCGTCCGGGACAGCGTGGGCCTGATGGGACCGGCCGCCCTGGGCACGGCGCTCTCGGACGGCCGGTACGCCTGGACGCTGCCGTTCGCCTGGCTCTCGTTCTCGTTCGTCGCCCCCCGACGAGTGCGCCGGCGCGGGTGGCGACCTGGATGCTGCTGCCACCCGGCACGGCGGCGGACACCTGGACGGCCCTGCTCCTCACGGTCGCCGACACCGCGGCCTGCGCCTTCGCAGAACCGAGACGGTGACCGGACCGGGCCGCCGTGACGGCGAGGGACCGGCCCCCGGAAGGGCCGGTACCGTGTGACCTGTGTGTCCGCCCATGTGCGCCAGGCCACCGGGGTGATGTCGCTCCGTCCTCAGACGGTGAAGCGGAATTCCATCACATCCCTACGACCTGCGGAAATGCAAAATCATCCCAGCGCCATCCCTGCACGGGATCCACGACAAAGCACGAGAAGGGTTCAAGGTCGCCAGCGCTACACAACAGTGCCGGCAAGGAACTGAGATCTGTGAGACTTCTCCGCAACGTTTGCAATCTGATCGTGCCACCAACTTCCGGGCCTCGCCTGCCAACTGCCACTCATAGGGGCCAAGCGGCAAGCAAATCGCCGGGGCCGTAGACGGCGTCTAGCCCTGGGCAGTCGACTCCACTGCGCGAGACCGCCACGACTGGAACAAGTTCGTCGGTGAGGGCGGCCCGGTGCCGATGGAGAGCGGCCAGGTCGTGCCGGTCGAAGGGCGACTGCTCCAGCCACTTGATGGAACCGACGAAGAGCAGCTCCTTGGCAACGGGGGCGCGGTCCGCTCCGACGATGTCGATCTCAACGTCGTTGGTGCGGGTCCAGTAGCCGCCTACTGCGGGCGCTGCGGGGAGTCGGTCGTCGGGCAGTATCCGGGCAAGCGACTCCCGGATGAGCGGCTCGATCGCCCGGCCGCGCCAACTGGTCCAGCTCTCCCGGATCCGCGCCAAGGCCAGATCGCCCCGCCCTCGCTCGATCTCCTCCATGGACGGGCCGAGCAAGTGCAGCCAGAACCGCAGGTAGGGATCTGTCACCCGGTAGCGGCGATCCTTCGACGGACGCAGCGACACGGGCAGCTCCGCGGCGACGATCCGCTTGCCCATAAGCAGTTCCAGCGCTCGCTGCAGCGGCGTGGCCGCGATCCCGCCGGCCGCACGGGCGATGTTGGTGAAGGTCCGCTCGCCACTTCCGATGGCCGCCAACACCGTGCGCGCCTGGGCCTGTGGGGGGAATTCGGCAGCCATCGAGCGCTCGGCCGACACCAGCAAGGCCGAAACCGGATCACTCAGCGCCTCGCCGAGGAAGTCCCACAGTCCCTCCCCTCTTGGCCACTCTGCGCAGATCAGTGGCAGCCCGCCGGTGACCAGCGCGGCGTCGAAGGCTTCCGCCGGTTCCAGCCCGAGCATCCTCCCTACCTCGGCGGGGTTCAGCGGCCCCAGCACCATCTCCCGGCCACGCTGATGGAAGGGGCGTCCATAGCTGTTCAGAGCCTCCATCATCGACAGATCGGAGCCGATGAGGACCAGCAACACCGGCTTGATCTCCAGCACCCGGTCCCAGGCCCGTTGCAGCATCCCTTCAAAGGCGCCATCGGCGTCCATCAGGTACGGCACCTCGTCGATGACCAGCACGCTTGCCCGGTCGGCGGGGAGCGCCGCAGCCAGCACATCGAACGCGGCGTCCCAGCTCTCCGGCCGCGCGGAGGCCACCAGCCCTGCCAACGGCAGCGTCGACGCTTGGGCATCCCGGGCCAGTCGTGCCAGATCATCCCTGGGGGATGCACCGGTCGCCGCGTAGAACAAGAACGGGGCTCCGCAGCGCTCCGCAAATCGCTCGACCAGTCGCGACTTGCCCACCCGGCGCCGTCCACGCAACATCACGCACCGCCCGGGCCGCTCCCTGCCAACCCCTGCCGCCACCTTCTGCAGCTCTCGTTCCAACGTCGCCAGCTCCTGCCGACGGCCTACAAAATCCACCACGCCTGTCGACCTCCGCTCACGACACTAACAACAATGTTACTAACATGGATGTTAGTAAACCATTTTCGCCGATCGTCGCTCACGGTCACGAGTCGCGGCCCCGACGTCCTGCACGGCCCGAGGGGGTACCGGTCCAGGTTGCAAGCCGATCGAACACGACGTCACCAAGCCCATGCCGACGCCGTGAGCGAAGTTCCACAGTTTCGCTGCCCTACGAACGCCGGGGAATTCCCGAGCGTCACGGGGCCTGGTGCTCATTCGATGCATCAGTGGCGTGGCAGTCGAAGCGCACGTCGGGCACTCCGGCAGGGACGTGTCCGCCCGGTGCCCAGATGGCAGGCGGAAGGCCCGAGGCCGTCACGCTGGGCAATGCGCACGCCGAGGTCGTGGCGGCTGGGAGCGTCGGAACCAGCGAGGTGGAGGAGGCCGGCCGCGTTGGACCGTGTGAGTGCGCCCAGCGCTTGGCACCCTCACAGCCATCGCTCGGCCCACGTGCCCAGGATGTCCGTCGGCCCTGGACGGTGACGACCAGGGCCGCGTCGATGAGCCGATCCGCGACCGCGCCGTCACGGCTCTTGTACCGAACGCTTCACAGTTCCCTCTGCGGCGCGATCGACAGAGCCGCACCCTGTCATCATCGACCGCTCTGCCCCGACCATGATCGATTCAGGTCACTGCATGGAACAGGCGGAGAACAACAGAGAGCAGAAGAGGCAACGGGCAACCCTGTCGAACCCCGATTCCTCAAGCATGCCTCGTGCCAAACTCACTCTCGGACGCGAAGCGCAACCGCTCCGCCACGACGGGTGTTCACCGTCGGTCTTCGCGTCGGCCAGTGGACGTCGAACCAGAGTTCCCCGTGAGGGCGCACGGCTCTCTCGGTCGCTGTTCAAGGGGAGGCTAATAATGGGCACAACTTTGCGTTTCGGACCGGAACTCCGCCGTTTACGACAGGAAGCGGGGTTGACTCTGACTGAGTTCTCCGTGGCGCTCAACTACGACAAGGGACACCTCAGCAAGGTCGAGCGCGGGGAGCGTTCCGCGTCCCCTGAACTGGCCCGGCGGTGCGACGCCTTCCTCGGCGCGAACGGCGAGCTGCAGCGCCTGACCGTCCACTCCGAGACCGACTCGGACACCACCGAAAACCCCACCACCCCGAGCCTCTGGCGCGTCGGGCGCCGAACGGTCCTCACGGCGGGTGCGGGGGCGCTGATCGACCTCGGCCTGAAACTCGGCGGTCAGGCGTCCCCTGCCGCCGACCCCCTCCTTCCCTCCTTTCGCTCGCAGTTCGACCAGCTACGTAAGCTCGGCCAGTCCACCGCGCCGAAGGTCCTGCTTCCCCTGCTGGAGACGCAGACGCGCACGGTCGCCGGGCTGGCCGCCGACACCCCGTCCGCCACTCGGGCCCCCGTGCTGCTGCTCGCGTCGCGGTTCGCGGAGTTCACCGGCTGGATGGCCCAGGAGGCCGCGGACAGCGGCGCGGCGCTCGACTGGACCAGTGAGGCCGCCGAACTGGCGCATGCCGGGGGCGATCCATACCTTGGTTCCTACACGTTCGTGCGACGCGCCCTGATCACGCTCTACAGCGGGGACGCCGCAAGCACCGTCGCCCTGGCCCGCCAGGCCCAGAGCGGCGAACTCCCGCCGCGCATCCGGGGACTCGCGGCCCAGCGGGAGGCACAGGGATACGCGCTCGTCGGCGACGAACGCAACTGCCTGCGCAGCCTCGACAGGGCGCGGGAACTGCTCGACAGCGACGACGCCCGCAGTGGTGCCGAGCCCATGATCGGCACCACCCACGTGAGCGATCCGGCGGCGATGACGACCGGCTGGTGCCTGCACGACCTCGGTCGCCCCAAGGCCGCCGCCGAGGTCCTCGACCGGGAGTGCCACCGCATCCCGCCGTACGCTCTGCGCACCCGCGCCCGGTACGGCTTCCGCAGGTCCTTGGCCCACGCCGCCTCCGGAGAAGTCGAGCACGCGTGCACGATCGCCGGAGAGCTCCTGGGGATGATGCCGGCCGTGCCCTCGGCGACGGTGAACAGCGACATCCGGCGTTTCGCGCGCGAACTCTCCCGATTCCGGAGCAGCCGGGCCGTACGCGATCTGCAACCGGCGCTGGCACGGGCACTCGCCCCCACGCACGACTAACACCAGCTCCACGACCGACACCGGCTCGAGCCGCCCGGCTCGCCGGACCATCCGGTCCCTCCGGATCCCACGATCCCGGGTGGACCCCTCTGATTCCCGCTCGACGCGTCGCACCATGCCCCCGGCTTCTATCGGGCTGCCTGCGGCCAGTGACGCGCCGGGCAGCGCACCTCCATCCGTACGCCCTCCCGTGAACGCGCCATGCCGTCACACGGTCGGGACCTCGTGGCCCGGGTGGACCGGAGCCTCGGAGCCCTGGCCCACAGCCCCGCGCCGATACCCGTTCACCCCCTCTTCCGTCTTCCTCCCACGAAGGGAACCTCCATGCCAGACGTCTTCGTCAACTACCGCACAGGCGACGAGGAATCCGCGGCAACCATGATCGCTCGGGAGCTCGCCCGGCGGTTCGGCGGCGAGCGGATCTTCTTCGCCAGCAATTCGATCGAGCTCGGACACCGCTTCCCGGTGGAACTGGTCAGGGCGGTGGAGGAGTGCGAGGCACTCCTCGCCGTGATCGGTCCGCGCTGGACGGAGGTGCGGGGTGCCGATGGCCGCCCCGCCCTCGAAGCCGAGCAGGACTGGACCCGTCGTGAGATCCAGACCGCACTCGACCGCGGGATCCTGGTGATCCCCGTGCTCGTCGGAAAGGCCACTCGGATCGATCGTGCCGTCCTCCCGTACGACCTGCGGGAGCTGGCGGACTGCCAGTACAGGCGGTTCGACCACCGCAACGCCGAGTCGGACCTGACGGCGCTCGGCGACGCCCTCGCCAGGCTGCTGCCCGAGCTGGGCGCGGTGGACCGCGACGCCCGTGCGGCGCGGGAGCGGGCGGAGGCGAAGTCTCACAAGAAGTCGGCCCAGGGGCGCGGGTACACCAGGATGCGGACGCGCGACGTGCGCGGCGGCGTCGGAAACCTCAACGGAGACCTGTCCGGCACCTTCGTCAACGAGCCGCAGGGGCCCGTAAACACCGGTCGTGGCCACCAGTACAACGCGCCCCACTTCCAGGGCGACAACACCGGGGTCCAGTTCACGGCGGGTGACAACAGCGGTACGGTCCACCAGCGCTTCGAGCGCGAGCGCCGGCGCTCGGACGACGGACGATGACCGAACAGGACCGCGTCACCGTCAACGATCCGCGTGGCCCGGTGAACAACGGTGTGGGGCCCCAGTACGTCTTTTACGGCGCCGACGCGGACTGGATGATCCGTAAAGGGGTCGAGTCCCTCCGGATCACCTGCGAGGACCGGGTGCGCCTGGCCGACCGGTTCGTGCCGCCGGTGGGCTATCGCGTGGCTGCCGATCGCCTGGAGAAGCCCGGTTCGGTGGTACTGCTGGAGGCTCCGCCCGGCAGCGGCCGCCGCGCCGCGGCGATCATGCTGCTGCACGAACTCGGTGAGGACGAGGGCGCCGACGAGGAGGAGATCCGGTTCGAAGAGCTTCCCGCCACGGACAAGGACAAGGAAGAGGACGAGCCCTCTCTCACCCCCGGTGAGGGAGACCGCTTCCTTCTCGACCTCTCCGGGATCACCGACGAGAAGGCGTACGCCAGGGTCCAGCGCCGCCTGGCCATCCACAGGTCGCAGGTACAGGAGGTGGGGGCCCACATGGTCGTCGTCCTGCCGTCGGGCATGGAGCACGCCCACGCGCCGGACCTCGAACCGCACACGGTGACGCTGGGGCGCCCCCGGGGCGTCGCCGTCGTCACTCGGTACCTCCGCATGGACCGGATGGTCTTCCGCCCCACGGACCTGGGGAGCGCCGACCTCCAGCGCCTGTGCGACCGCTCCCCCATGCGGGAACTGGCGCGGCTCGCTGGGCTGGTGAGGACCGCTCGCGACAGCGGCCGGTTCGGCGCCGAGTTCGCGGGATGGCTCGACCAGGCGATGCACGCGGTGACCGACCGGGCCGGTGAGGTGGGCCGGCAGATGGCCACGGTCCGCACCGCACCCGAGCGGGCCCTGCTGCTCACGACGGCGCTATTCGAGGAGGCCCGGGCCGACACCGTCTACGAGGCGTGGCACGGCCTGATGAGAACAGTGGGGCATGAGGAGGAGGCGACGACCGAGCTCGCGCGGACGGACTTCGGGGAGCGGTTGGCGACGCTCGGGATCGAGCGGGACCCGGACGGTCGGCTCCGCTTCGAGCGGCTGGCCTACGCCGACGCGGTACGGACGTACTTCTGGGCAAACTTCCCCGGGATGCGCGACGACCTCAGGGACTGGATCGGCCATGCCGCCGGGCTCCACGGTCTGACCACCGACGACCGGATGAACGTCGTCGTCCGTTTCGGCGAGCGGTCCCTGGCCGTCGAGCGGCCCGACCATCTCTTCGACCTTGTGGTCCGCTGGGCGGACAACGCGCCCGGGGCGTCCTGTGACCCGCGAGCCGTGGCAGCCCTCGAACTCGGTCTCAGCCATGAGAGGTTCGGGGGATGGTTCCGCAGGCGGATGTACGAGTGCGTGAGGTCCGGCCCCTTGTCGGACGGTCTCGTCCGCGCCCTGACCGCCGCCTGCTTCCATAGCCTCGGCGCGACACGCCCGGATCAGGCGTTGGTGCGGCTCCACTACCTCGCCGTACGTAAGGGGGAGGCGGCGCGCGAGGCCCGGGAGGCACTTCTGGACCTCGTCGGCCGCGACCGTCGGCTCTACCGGTTGCTGATCGACCGCCTGCGGGACCGGACGCGTCGGGAGACGCGCGAGTCGGAGCCCCATCTCCGGCTGCTCACAGAACTGTTGAGAAACGACCGGGCACCGGACCCGCCTCCGTGGCCGGACCTGTTTCTGGGCTGGGAGACGGTTTTCTCCCAGCCGCCGACTGAGCTCTGGAACCCGCTGGTGAGCAGCTGGCTGAACGCCGTGGCGGACGACAGCATGCGGGAGATGGCGCTGGGCGTGATGGTCGGGGCGACGCACGGCCGCACGGCCGCTCTCCACCGCCTCTACACCATCGCCTGCGACTGGGCGGGGACCACGCGCCGCTCCTCCCGGGCGGCCGTCGCCGCCCTCTTCTGGCAGCACATCGACCACGCGCAGTACGCCCGCACGGAGCGTGCGGGCGCCGGACCACGGACCACGGAAGAGGAACGATGAAACACCGCTTTCCCAGCTTGCTGTTCGTCGCTCTCTGCGGCCTCGCACCGGCTGTGTTCGGAAACCTCCTGCACTGGTCGGCGTGGCTGTGGAGCTTCCTGTCCATGGTCACGGCCTCGGGCTCCCTGCTGCTCGTGATGACGGTCCTCAGCGGCGGTCGCGCGTCGGCCGACCCGTACGAGCCCCGGGAACCTGAGCCGCCTGCTGCGCCGACGGAGCAGCCCTACCAGGAGACGCGGGTGGTCGACGCGGCACTGCCGAGCGCGGCGGACGGCTACGACTTCCTCTTCTCCGCCACCGTGTGGTGGAGGCCGGTCCCCGATCCCGCCGGCCGGTCCGACGGCGCCTCCCCGGCCCTCGCCGTGTCCTCGATCATCAGCCGGGCCTTGGAGGTTGTCCACCGCGAGGAGCCCGGCCGGGCGAGCTTCGCGCGGTATCTCCTGGAGGGGGAGCTGAGCGTCCCGCTCCCGGACCGGA
This sequence comes from Streptomyces sp. NPDC052701, assembly GCF_040678355.1. NCBI lineage: Bacteria > Bacillati > Actinomycetota > Actinomycetes > Kitasatosporales > Streptomycetaceae > Streptomyces > Streptomyces sp. NPDC052701. Next base: position 130,432 of record NZ_JBFATO010000008.1, on the reverse strand, counting down.
GCGGACGGCTGAAGGCCCTGGCGGCCGATGTGACGCTGGCCCTCGCCCCCGCCGACCGGGAGCGTCTACGGAAGTTGAACGACCTTCGCAAAGATGAGGAGATCTGGGAGTTCGAGCGCCAGCACGAGCGCAACAAGCGGCGCTACCTCGGTGACGACGTGCTCAAGAGCGCGGGCAGCGCGGTGGTGTGGTGGCTGGCCCGTCACGAGAACGAAATCGAGAGGGCGGTCGACATGATTGGCCCGCTCGCCCAAATCGCGGCGGCGGCCAACGACGAGGAGGTGCCCGAACTCCTCCGCCATCTGCTCGTCCCGCCCGTAGGCGCGCACAGCGAAGCGACCGTCGGGGGCCCACTGTGGGACGGACACGGCCAGGCAGGAGGGACGTTCGACCGCGAGGAAGAAGTAGGGGTTTCGGATCGGCTGCTCCTGTTGCTGGCGGCGGTGGGCCTGAAGCCGGACATGGACGAGTACACGGTGTTCGTGCACCGTGTGATGCGGAGTCTGGAAGCGGCCGGGCTGAACGAGGCCGCCGAGGAGATCAGGCGGACCCTTCTCCAGGCGCCCGACGAGGGCGGGGGCGAGGGGGACACCACGGGGCCCTGGTCACCACGCTTCCCAGCCTCCGAGGGCTCGCCGTTCACCGACGCAGGCGCGGGCACGTTCACGCCGGGGGCGGCGGAGAGCGGCGAGGGCGATCGGAACCAAGGCTGGTACGAGACGAGCGAGGACGACGAGAACGGGAACTGATCCGGTAAGCGGCCGGCTCTCCGAGGCTCCCCTTCACCGCACACCGCGGCGGGAGCCCTTCCTGTCCTGAGACCTGGGCAAGACCATCACTCGCTGGACGCTGACCAGGGAAAAGCGGGGAGGAGAAGCGGGAGACGAACGACCTCAAGAAGCCGTGGTGGGCTGTCACGGCGACCGGGAGCCGTCCAGTTGGTGTGGCCGGTGGCGGTGGGAGGAGTCGCATCCATTCGCTCCGGACACCGACAAGCAGTTTCCGGAGTTGCGGGACAGCGCTTGCCCGGCAATCCCGCGCACCACAGGCAGTCCACCGCCACGCCCTGGCCGCGCGTCGAAAGGCACCACTCGACGACCACGGACCAGCCACGAAGCGCGCACTGCCAGGAGGCCCCGCCAAGCGGTCACACCGCCGCATGGCCCACCTGGAACGGATCCCGTGCCCGCGCCACGTTCCTCGGCGTACGGAACTGTGCCTCCTTGCGGGGAATACCCCGTGATCCGCCCAGAGGACCTCGCCGGCATCCCAGCACCCTCCCGGGACGGGAAACGGCCAGGGGCCCGACCACGAAGAGTCGAACCCTTGATGACCTGCGTGTCTACAGACCAGCACGTGGTGGAATCGCGCCTACACGTTGAAGCGGAACTCCACCACGTCCCCGTCCTGCATCACGTAGTCCTTGCCCTCCATGCGCGCCTTGCCCTTGGCGCGGGCCTCCGCGACCGAGCCCGCCTCGACGAGGTCGTCGAAGGAGATGACCTCGGCCTTGATGAAGCCCTTCTGGAAGTCGGTGTGGATGACACCGGCGGCCTCGGGGGCGGTGGCGCCCTTCTTGATGGTCCAGGCGCGGGACTCCTTGGGGCCGGCCGTCAGGTAGGTCTGCAGGCCCAGGGTGTCGAAGCCGACGCGGGCCAGGGTCGCCAGGCCCGGCTCGTCCTGGCCGACGGACTGGAGCAGCTCCAGGGCCTCGTCCTCGTCGAGTTCGGCGAGGTCGGCCTCCAGCTTGGCGTTGAGGAAGATCGCCTCGGCGGGGGCGACCAGGGCGCGCTGCTCGTCCTTGAAGTCCTCGTCGACCAGCTCGTCCTCGTCGACGTTGAAGACGTAGAGGAACGGCTTGGTGGTCAGCAGGTGCAGGTCGTGCAGGAGCTCGGCGCGCTCGCTGCCCTGGACGATGCCGTGGGCGAAGAGCGTGTCGCCCTTCTCCAGGATCTCCTTGGCCTCCTCGACGGCCTTGACCTTCGGTGCCACGTCCTTCTTGATCCGCGACTCCTTCTGGAGCCGGGGCAGGACCTTCTCGATGGTCTGGAGGTCGGCGAGGATCAGCTCGGTGTTGATCGTCTCGATGTCGTCCTTGGGCGAGACCTTGCCGTCGACGTGCACGACGTTCTCGTCCTTGAAGGCGCGGATGACCTGGCAGATCGCGTCGGACTCGCGGATGTTCGCCAGGAACTTGTTGCCCAGTCCCTCGCCCTCGGACGCGCCGCGCACGATGCCCGCGATGTCGACGAAGTCGACCGTCGCCGGGAGGATCCGCTCCGACTTGAAGATCTCGGCCAGCTTGGCGAGCCGGGCGTCGGGCACGCCGACGACGCCGACGTTGGGCTCGATGGTGGCGAACGGGTAGTTGGCCGCCAGCACGTCGTTCTTGGTCAGGGCGTTGAACAGGGTCGACTTGCCGACATTCGGCAGGCCGACGATTCCGATCGTGAGCGACACGTTGCGACTTCCCGTACGTGAGGATGAGGACTGGGGGCGAGGCCGGCCAACTGGGCTGGGTGGCCGATCCACCAGTCTACGGCGTGCCCGGTCCCGGCCCGGCGGCGTATCGAACGCCTGCCCAAGGTCGGACGCCCGGCGTGTCTGATGGCCTATTCGGCACATAAACCGACCTAAGTTGGTCCAGTGGAGCAACACAGGACGCGACCTGCACAGGACGGACCGCGAGGCGGCGGGCCCAGGCCGCCCCTGCCCCCGCAGCCGGGACGGGGGGCGGGCGGCGGCACGGCGCGCGTCGCCCGGCCGCCCGGGGCGGCGGCACGGCCCCGTCCGGCGCCGGTGCGGCGCCCCGCTCCCCCGGCGCGGGCCGTGCGGCGGATGCCCGGCCCGCGGCTGACCGGGCTGGGCGCGGGGCTGTTCTGCGGCGTGGCGATGTTCCTGCTCGGCTGCCTCGCCGGGCTGCTGCCCGGGGCGTCCCTGACGATGTACGGCGTGCTGTTCCTGCCGGTGTGCGCGCTGACCGCGGTGTGGGTGCGCCGGGGGGACCTGCCGGCCGCGCCCGTGGTCGCGCCGATCGCCTTCGCCCTGGGGCTGGTGCCGGCGGCCGGCGGCGCCGACGGGTCCGGGGACGGGCTGATGGGCTTCGTGACGGCGCTGGCCACGCAGGCGGGCTGGCTGTACGCGGGCACGCTCGTCGCGGGGGTGATCGTGCTGGTCCGCAGGGTCCGCCCGCCAGGCCCCCGGAGGCCGCCCGGGCGGCCTGCCCGCCCCGGCCGCCCCGGCCGCCAGGCGCCGTCGCCGGGCAGGCGGGAGTCCGACGACCGGTCCTAGGACCGCCGGTCCTGCGGGCCGTCCGTCGCCGCGTGCATCGCCGCGCCCACGATCCCCGCGTTGTTCTGCAGCTGCGCCGGGACGATCTCCGCCTTGACGCCCCGGATGTGGGGCAGGAACTTGTGGGCCTTGCGGCTGACGCCGCCGCCGATGACGAACAGCTCCGGCGAGAAGAGCATCTCGACGTGGGCGAGGTACTTCTGCACGCGGTGCGCCCAGTCCTCCCACGACAGGTCGTGGTCCTCCCGGGCCTTGCTGGAGGCGCGCTTCTCCGCCTCGTGCCCGTCCAGCTCCAGGTGGCCCAGCTCGGTGCTGGGGACCAGGACGCCGTCGACGAACAGGGCGCTGCCGATGCCCGTGCCGAAGGTCAGCAGGATGACCGTGCCCCTGCGGCCGCGGCCGGCGCCGAAGTGCATCTCGGCGACGCCCGCCGCGTCCGCGTCGTTGACCACGGTCACCGGCAGCCCGCCCAGCCGCTCGCCGATCAGCACGCGCGCGTCGGTGTCGATCCAGCTCTTGTCGACGTTCGCCGCCGTGCGGATCGTGGCGCCGCCGGTGACCACGCCCGGGAACGTGACCCCGACCGGCCCGGTCCAGCCGAAGTGCTCGACGACCTGCCGGACGCCGTCGGCCACTGCGTCCGGCGTGGCCGGGTGCGGGGTGAGCACCTTGTGCCGCTCCTGTGCCAGGTCGCCTCTGTCCAGGTCGACCGGGGCGCCCTTGATGCCGGATCCGCCGATGTCCACGCCGAAGATCTGCATGGCCTTACGTTACGACGTACGACGGAAAGTCACGGGCCGGGGGCGGTCACTTTGCCGCATCTTCACCGGTGCCGGTCCCGCCGCGCTGCGCCACCAGCTCCGCCGCCTCCGCGCGCAGGTCGCGGCGCAGCTCCTTGGGCAGGGAGAAGGTGATGGACTCCTCGGCCGCCTTGACGATCTCCACGTCCTCGTAGCCGCGCCGGGCCAGCCACTCCAGGACCTGCTCCACCAGCACCTCCGGCACGGAGGCGCCGGAGGTGACGCCGACCGTGGAGACGCCCTCCAGCCAGGCCTCGTCGATCTCGTCGGCGAAGTCCACCAGGTACGCCTCGCGCGCGCCCGCCAGCTTGGCGACCTCGACCAGGCGCTTGGAGTTGGAGGAGTTGCGGGAACCGACCACGATCACCAGCTCCGCCTCGGCGCCCATCTGCTTCACCGCCAGCTGACGGTTCTGCGTGGCGTAGCAGATGTCGTCGCTGGGCGGGGAGATCAGCTGCGGGAACTTCTCCTTCAGCGCGTCGACGGTCTCCATGGTCTCGTCGACGGAGAGGGTGGTCTGGGACAGCCAGACGACCTTGGAGGGGTCGCGGACCTCGACCTTCGCCACGTCGCCCGGCCCGTCGACGAGCTGGATGTGGTCGGGGGCCTCGCCGGAGGTGCCGATGACCTCCTCGTGGCCCTCGTGTCCGATCAGGAGGATGTCGTAGTCCTCCTTGGCGAACCGGACCGCCTCCTTGTGGACCTTGGTGACCAGCGGGCAGGTGGCGTCGATGGTGGCGAGCCGGCCGCGCCTGGCCTCCTCGTGGACGACGGGGGCCACGCCGTGCGCCGAGAACATCACGATGTTGCCCGGCGGCACTTCCTCGGTGCGCTCGACGAAGATCGCGCCCTTCTTCTCCAGGGTCTGCACGACGTACTTGTTGTGGACGATCTCGTGCCGGACGTAGACGGGAGCCCCGTACTGCTCCAGGGCTTTCTCGACGGCGATCACGGCGCGGTCCACACCCGCGCAGTAGCCCCGGGGGGCGGCGAGCAGGACACGGCGGCCAGGAGAAGCGGTCATGCACCCCATCGTAAGGCCGCGTCCGGGGGCCCGAAGATCGCGTCCGCGCCCGGTCCCCGGGGGAGGGCGTCCGCCCTCCGTCCGGCCGGGCCGGGGAGGTCCGCGTGGCCCCGGCGGGTTCGCGCCCCGTGGACGGCCGGGTCGTCGGCGGCTCCGGGTCGTCGGCGGCTCCGGGTCGTCGGTGGCTCCGGGTTGTCGGTGGCTGCGACTACGCTCGCGGCATGGCTGTCAACACGTCCGCGGACTCCCCCCTGCCCGTCGGCGAGGTGTCGCGGCTCATCGGGGGGTGGATCGACCGGCTCGGGGCGGTGTGGGTGGAGGGGCAGATCACGCAGCTGTCGCGGCGCCCCGGGGCCGGGGTGGTGTTCCTGACGCTGCGGGACCCGTCGTACGACGTCTCCGTCAGCGTGACCTGCTACCGGCAGGTGTTCGACACCGTCTCCGACGTCGTCGGCGAGGGTGCGCGGGTGGTCGTCTTCGCCAAGCCCGAGTGGTACGCCCCGCGGGGGCAGCTGTCGCTGCGGGCCGCCGAGATCAGGCCGGTGGGCGTCGGGGAACTGCTCGCACGGCTGGAGCAGCTGAAGAGGACGCTCGCGCGCGAGGGGCTGTTCGCGCCGGAGCGCAAGAAGCCGCTGCCGTTCCTGCCGCGGCTGGTCGGGCTGGTGTGCGGGCGCGCCTCCGCGGCCGAGCGGGACGTGCTGGAGAACGCCCGGCACCGCTGGCCCGCCGTCCGCTTCGAGGTGCGCAACGTCGCCGTGCAGGGCGTGCACGCCGTGCCGCAGGTGGTGCAGGCCGTCAAGGAGCTCGACGCGCTCGACGACGTGGACGTGATCATCGTGGCCCGGGGCGGCGGGAGCGTGGAGGACCTGCTCCCCTTCTCCGACGAGCAGCTCGTGCGCGCGGTCGCGGCCTGCCGCACACCCGTGGTGTCGGCCATCGGGCACGAACCCGACCAGCCGCTCCTGGACCACGTGGCCGACCTGCGCGCCTCGACCCCGACCGACGCGGCCAAGAAGGTCGTCCCGGACGTGGGCGAGGAGTACGAGCGCGTACGGCAGTTGCGCGACCGTGCCCGGCGGTGCGTGCGGGCGCTGGTCGAGCGGGAGGAGCGCGGGCTCGCCCACGCGCTCGCCCGTCCCTCGCTGGAGGACCCGCACCGGATGATCGACGCGCGGGCCGAGGAGGTGGCGGCCCTGCTCGACCGGGGCCGGCGCTCCCTGCGGCACCAGCTGGACCGCGCCGACTCCGAGCTGACGCACACGCACGCGCGCGTGGTGGCCCTCTCCCCCGCCGCGACCCTGAAGCGCGGGTACGCCGTGCTGCAGCGGTCCGACGGGCAGGCGGTGCGCGCCCCGGGGGAGGTGGCGCCCGGTGAGGCACTGCGCGCGCGGGTGTCCGAGGGCGATTTCACGGTACGAGTCGATGCTTGAGGTGGATGGATGACCAGCAAGGCGCAGCAGACCGCGCAGGCGGCGGACGCGGCCGAGTCGCTCGGGTACGAGCAGGCGCGGGACGAGCTGATCGAGGTCGTACGGCGGCTGGAGGCCGGCGGTACGACGCTCGAGGAGTCCCTCGCGCTCTGGGAGCGGGGCGAGGAGCTGGCCAGGATCTGCCGGCGCCGGCTGGACGGGGCGCGGGCCCGCCTGGACGCCGCCCTGGCCGAGGAGGCCGGGGCGGAGGCGGGGGACGGCGGGGACGCCGAGTAGGGGCACGCGGCCCCGTGCCGCTCGGGCGTGTGAAGCGGATCACCACACCCCGCCTTTAATTGAACGTTGAACTTGTATCGCTTAGTGTCGGTGCCGTCAGCCGATCCCGGAACCGACACCGCGAGAAAGTGCACCCATGTCCCTCGTTCTTGACCCCGCCGCCCAGGACCTGCTGTTCCGCGAGGCCCGCACCGCGAACACCTTCACCGACGAGCCGGTGACCGACGAGCAGGTGCAGGCGATCTACGACCTGGTCAAGTACGGTCCGACCGCCTTCAACCAGTCCCCGCTGCGCATCACCCTGGTCCGCTCCCCCGAGGCCCGCGAGCGCCTGGTGAAGCACCTGGCCGAGGGCAACCGGGCCAAGACGGCCGCCGCCCCGCTGGTCGCGGTCCTCTCCGCGGACAACGAGTTCCACGAGGAGCTGCCGCACCTCTTCCCGCACTTCCCGCAGGCCAAGGACGCCTTCTTCGCCGAGCGCCCGGTGCGCGAGAACGCCGCGGCGTTCAACGCCGCCCTGCAGGCCGCGTACTTCATCGTCGGCGTCCGCGCCGCGGGCCTGGCCGCCGGTCCGATGACCGGCTTCGACGCCGAGGGCCTGCGCAAGGAGTTCCTGGACGACGACCACACCCCGCTGATGGTCGTCAACATCGGCCGGCCGGGCCCGGACGCCTGGCACCCGCGCTCGCCGCGCCTGGCGTACGAGCAGGTCGTGACCACCGTCTGAGCCGCGACACCCGACGCGCGAACGCAAAGGCCCCCGGCGCACCGCCGGGGGCCTTCTCGCGCGCAGGAACGGGCACGGACGTGCCGCGGTCACTCCATCCTCAGCGCCTCGGCCATCCTCGTCAGCTCCTCGAACGACGCCGAGCCCGTCACGACCGTGGTCGACCCCTCGGTGCCCCGCAGCACCAGCGCGTCGTACCGCTCGCCCTCGTAGCGCTGCCACGTCCGGCCGTCGATCCGCTGGGTGACGTCGGTCTCCTCGGCGCCCTGGGTCGCCTCGTCGACGAAGACGGCGGGCTTCTCGGTGGACTGCTCGACCCCGACGTACTTCCCCCCGGGGCTGTGGAAACCCAGGTGCCAGGCGTCGAAGTCGTCGCCCCGGAAGCGCACCGAGGTCGCCTTCCAGCTCTGCGGCAGGCCCTCGGGCGCCGCGACCGGGTAGGAGGCGGCGCGGCGGGCGGTGAGCAGCTCGACGCGGTAGTCGACCCGCTTCAGCTCGGGTTCGCTGTCGTCGTGCGGGATGAAGAGGTACATCACCCCCGCCGCGATCATGATGACCGCCAGGGACAGGACCATGTCCCGTGCCGACTTCTGGATGCTGCTCTTGCCTGCCACGCCCCTATCGTCGCAGGTCCCCTGCGCGCTCATCCGTGGGGGCCCCTGCTCATCCTGTCCACCCGGCGATAGAGTCGAGCGGACAACACCCTCATCCGGCCGTCGTCGTACAGAAAGGTGCGCTCCGATGACCGAGAACCATCATTTGCCGTCCGAGCTCGATGTGCCCTCCGAAGCCCCCGACCGCAACCTCGCCCTGGAACTGGTCCGGGTGACCGAAGCCGCGGCGATGGCCGCGGGCCGCTGGGTGGGGCGCGGGGACAAGAACGGTGCCGACGGTGCCGCGGTGCGCGCCATGCGGACCCTCGTCTCCACCGTCTCCATGAACGGCGTCGTCGTCATCGGGGAGGGCGAGAAGGACGAGGCCCCGATGCTCTTCAACGGGGAGCGCGTCGGCGACGGGACCGGGCCCGAGTGCGACATCGCCGTCGACCCGATCGACGGCACGACGCTGACCGCCAAGGGCATGACGAACGCGATCGCGGTGCTGGCCGCCGCCGAGCGCGGCTCCATGTTCGACCCGTCGGCCGTGTTCTACATGGACAAGCTGGTCACCGGGCCCGAGGCCGCCGACTTCGTCGACATCGACGCGCCGGTGTCCGTGAACATCCGCCGGGTCGCCAAGGCCAAGCGCTCCACGCCCGAGGACGTCACCGTCGTCATCCTCGACCGGCCCCGGCACGAGGGCATCATCAAGGAGATCAGGGAGACCGGCGCGCGCATCAAGCTGATCTCCGACGGCGACGTGGCCGGCTCCATCCTGGCGCTGCGCGAGGGCACCGGCGTCGACCTGCTGCTCGGCATCGGCGGCACCCCCGAGGGCATCATCTCGGCCTGCGCCGTGAAGTGCCTGGGCGGCATCATCCAGGGCAAGCTGTGGCCGAAGGACGACGAGGAGCGGCAGCGCGCCGTCGACGCCGGGCACGACCTCGACCGCGTGCTGACCACGGACGACCTGGTCTCCGGCGAGAACGTCTTCTTCGTCGCCACCGGCATCACCGACGGCGAGCTGCTGCGCGGCGTGCGCTACCGCTCCGAGACGGCGACGACCGACTCGATCGTCATGCGCTCCAAGTCGGGCACGGTCCGCCGGATCGACTCCGAGCACCGGCTGAGCAAGCTGCGGGCGTACAGCGCGATCGACTTCGACCGGGCGAAGTGACTCCACCGGCCGGCCCGGGTGCCCGCCGGCCCGGGAGGGTCCGCCGGGCGGCGGGTGCGGACCGGCCGTGACGGCCCGCACGGCCCGCCGTGCCTCTTGTCGGCGCCGGACGGCCGCCGACGTCACCAAGGGCGCCCCCTGTGCGGAGGGGGCGCCCTTTCCGTGCGTGCCACGGCCTGTCGTCGGACTCCCGCCTGCCCCGCGACGCCCTGCACGCCCTCTCGCCGCACCGGGCGCGGACCCGAGTACATCCGGTACGAGGGCCGGCGCCCGGCACGCCGGGAGCACGCACGCGACGCCGCGGGACCCGTCCTGCGGGCGGACGACGGGAGTTCGACGACAGGTCCTAGCCGGCCGCCGCTATGCGGTTCGCCGCGCGGGCGGCCTTCTTCAGCTCCACGTCGCGGCGGCGGCGCCGGGCGAGGACCACCCGGCGCTCGGCGGCGGTCAGGCCGCCCCAGACGCCGTACGGCTCGGGCTGGAGGAGCGCGTGCTCACGGCACTCGACCATCACCGGACAGCGGGCGCAGACCCGCTTCGCCGCCTCCTCGCGGGAGAGCCGGGCCGCGGTGGGTTCCTTGGAGGGCGCGAAGAACAGGCCTGCCTCGTCGCGCCGGCACACCGCATCGGTGTGCCACGGCACGTCTTGGTCCCTGTCTCGCGCTGTCACCCGCTGGGCCGGAACGGCAGCTACCTGCAGGGACGAACGCGGCGGTTGCAGCACGGTCTACTCCTGACGACGGCTTCGCGAGCGAGAGACGATGCAGCAAGCCCTACCCGCTGTACGCGCGCCTATGCACTGAGTTCCCGACCGCCGGTGCACCCGGCCCGCTGACTGCTGCCGCCGGCGGACCGCGCCGCCGCGCACCCGCCCCGCCGCACGGCCGTCAGTGGCCCAGGTGCCTGCGCAGACTCCGGTCGACCTTGCGCTGCACGCGGTCGAGGATGTCCGCCACGATCCTGCCGCGCTTGGGCCGCGCCTCGACATTGCCCAGGACCGCCCAGCCGTCGACGTAGACGACGGGGGCCTCGGGGTCGGCCGAATCGAGCGTGTCCACCTCGAAGTTGCCGAGCACCCCGCCGCCCATCCCGCGCAGCGACACGTTCTCCGGGACGCGGACCTCGACGTTGCCGAAGACCGAGACCGCCTTGACCACGACCTGCTGGTGGTCGAAGAGCGCCTCGCTGAGGTCGATCTCGACACTGCCGAAGACCGCGTACGCGTGGATGCGGCGCCCGGTGTGCCGGCGGCCCCTGCGGACGGCGCTGCTGAACACCGCGACCACGTTGTCGTCGGGATCCACCGGGATCGCGCCGAGGGTGGGCCGGTTCGGGGCCGGGGCGGCGGTCCGGGGCCGGTGGGCGGCGGGCAGGTCCCGTATGAAGACGTCCAGCTCGCCGACCGTCTTGGCGCTCAGCACCCCCTCGACGCGCTCGGCGTGCTCGTCGGCGGTGAGGCGCCCCTCGGCCAGGGCCTCGCGCAGGATGTCGGCGACGCGGTCGCGGTCGGCGTCCGAGGCACGCAGGTCGGTGTGCTTCTGAAGGTCCACGACGGCAGCCTACCGAAACGCGATAGATCGCGACTACCCCCTACTGAGGAGAACCTCACAAGTCCGCCGCCGCGCCCAGGTCCTACGCTGGTGGGCGCTGCCAATGGAGGCCAGCGGCCGTCTGTCGAGTGAGGAATGGGCGACATGCCTGAGTTCGCGTACACCGATCTGCTTCCCCTGGGAGAGGACACCACCCCCTACCGGCTGGTCACCTCGGAGGGTGTCTCCACGGTCGAGGGGCCGGACGGGCGGACGTTCCTGAAGGTGGAGCCGGAGGCGCTGCGCAAGCTGGCCGAGGAGGCCATCCACGACATCCAGCACTACCTGCGCCCCGCGCACCTCGCGCAGCTGCGGCGCATCATCGACGACCCGGAGGCGAGCCCCAACGACAAGTTCGTCGCGCTGGACCTGCTGAAGAACGCGAACATCGCGGCGGCGGGCGTGCTCCCCATGTGCCAGGACACCGGCACGGCGATCGTCATGGGCAAGCGCGGGCAGAACGTGCTGACGGAGGGCCGCGACGAGGAGGCCCTGAGCCGCGGCATCCACGACGCCTACACCAAGCTCAACCTGCGCTACTCCCAGATGGCCCCGCTGACCATGTGGGAGGAGAGGAACACCGGCTCCAACCTCCCCGCCCAGATCGAGCTGTACGCCACCGACGGCGGCGCCTACAAGTTCCTGTTCATGGCCAAGGGCGGCGGCAGCGCCAACAAGTCGTTCCTCTACCAGGAGACGAAGGCCGTCCTGAACGAGGCCTCCATGATGAAGTTCCTGGAGGAGAAGATCCGCTCGCTGGGCACGGCCGCCTGCCCGCCGTACCACCTGGCGATCGTCGTCGGCGGCACGAGCGCCGAGTACGCGCTGAAGACCGCGAAGTACGCCTCCGCGCACTACCTGGACGACCTGCCGACCGAGGGCTCGCCGCTCGGCCACGGCTTCCGGGACAAGGAGCTGGAGGAGAAGGTCTTCGAGCTCACCCAGAGGCTCGGCATCGGCGCCCAGTTCGGCGGCAAGTACTTCTGCCACGACGTGCGCGTCGTCCGCCTCCCGCGCCACGGCGCGTCCTGCCCGGTCGCCCTCGCGGTCTCCTGCTCCGCCGACCGCCAGGCCGTCGCGAAGATCACCGCCGAGGGCGTCTTCCTGGAGCAGCTGGAGAGGGACCCGGCCCGCTTCCTGCCGGACACCACGGACGAGCAGCTGGACGAGGGCGACGTCGTCCGGATCGACCTGAACCAGCCGATGGACGCGATCCTGGCCGAGCTCACCAAGTACCCGGTGAAGACCCGCCTGTCCCTGACCGGCCCGCTGGTCGTGGCCCGTGACATCGCGCACGCCAAGATCAAGGAGCGGCTGGACGCGGGCGAGGAGATGCCGCAGTACCTCAAGGACCACCCGGTGTACTACGCCGGCCCGGCCAAGACCCCCGAGGGCTACGCCTCCGGCTCCTTCGGCCCGACCACGGCCGGCCGCATGGACTCCTACGTCGAGCAGTTCCAGGCGGCGGGCGGTTCCAAGGTCATGCTCGCCAAGGGCAACCGCAGCAAGCAGGTCACGGACGCCTGCGCGGCCCACGGCGGCTTCTACCTCGGCTCCATCGGCGGCCCGGCCGCCCGCCTCGCGCAGGACTGCATCAAGAAGGTCGAGGTCCTGGAGTACGAGGAGCTCGGCATGGAGGCCGTCTGGAAGATCGAGGTCGAGGACTTCCCGGCGTTCGTCGTCGTGGACGACAAGGGCAACGACTTCTTCCAGGACCCGGCGCCGCAGCCGACGTTCACCAGCATCCCCGTCCGGGGGCCCGGCCTGGCGTGACGCCCTCCTGACGCGCGCAGAGAGCCCTTGCGGCTGCACGCCGGACCTGGCGTTCCGTGTGCTGCTGAAGGCCGTGGAGAACGCCGCCGGTGCGACGCTGTCCCCGGACCAGTACCAGAGGACGGAGGCCATCGGGTCGGCCCTCCACTACGGCGAGTTCGCGGTGGACCGCGTCCGGTTCCTGGTGGAGTCCCCCTGACCGCGGGACAGGGGCCCGCACTCACCCGGGTGCGGGCCCCGTCGTGCGCATCCCCGCGGTACGAACGCGGCCGGGTCGTCGCCCCCGGACCGCGCCCGGCCGGCCGGCTGCTGCTCAGCCCGGACGGAACGCTCCGCGCGGTCACCGGCGTACGGCGTACGCGACCGGCCGGGTCTCACCCCGCGCCCGGTGTACGACAGCGGAACACAACCCGCGCGGGACATGATCCATGCCCCGGAACCGCCCCGACCACGTCGAAATGGGTCGCTTCGGCGGCTTCGGGCCGACCGGCCTGACGGAGCGGCTCCGCTCCCCGGACCGCCGCGCCGCCGGCCTCCCGGTCGCGTTCGCGGTCGCGGTCGCGCCGAACGACTTCTTCCAGGACCCGGCGCCGCAGCCGACGTTCACCTCGATCCCGGTGCGGGCGCCGGGGCGGGCGCAGGCCGCGCGCGGCGCGGTGGCCGGACGGGGCCGGCGGGCCCCGTCCGGCGCACGCCCGGAACATCGCCGCCCGCTCGATCGCTGTAGCCGGTATGAGCGACGACTACCGCATCGAGCACGACTCCATGGGCGAGGTACGCGTCCCCGCCGGCGCCAAGTGGCGGGCGCAGACCCAGCGCGCCGTCGAGAACTTCCCCGTCTCCGGGCAGCGCATCGAGCGCGCCCACATCGAGGCGCTGGCCCGCATCAAGGGCGCGGCGGCGAAGGTGAACGCGCGCCTCGGGGTACTCGACGAGGACATCGCCGAGGCGATCCAGGAGGCGGCCCGGGAGGTCGCCGAGGGCAAGTGGGACGAGCACTTCCCCGTCGACGTCTTCCAGACCGGGTCCGGGACCTCGTCCAACATGAACGCCAACGAGGTCATCGCCACCCTGGCCGGAGAGCGCCTGGGGCGGCCCGTGCACCCCAACGACCACGTGAACGCCTCCCAGTCGTCCAACGACGTCTTCCCCTCCTCCCTCCACATCGCCGCCACCGCCGCCGTCACGCGCGACCTGATCCCGGCCCTGGAGCACCTGGCGACCTCGCTGGAGCGCAAGGCCGAGGAGTTCGCCGACGTCGTGAAGTCGGGGCGCACGCACCTGATGGACGCCACGCCCGTGACGCTGGGACAGGAGTTCGGCGGGTACGCCGCCCAGGTGCGCTACGGGGTCGAGCGGCTCCAGGCCTCCCTCCCCCGGCTCGCCGAACTGCCGCTGGGCGGGACGGCGGTGGGCACGGGGATCAACACCCCGCCCGGGTTCTCCGCCGCCGTCATCGAGGAGGTCGCCCGCGTCACCGGGCTGCCGCTGACCGAGGCCCGCAACCACTTCGAGGCGCAGGGCGCGCGGGACGGGGTCGTCGAGACCAGCGGGCAGCTGCGGACCATCGCCGTCGGACTGACCAAGATCGCGAACGATCTGCGGTGGATGGCCTCCGGGCCCCGCACCGGGCTCGCGGAGATCGCCCTGCCCGACCTGCAGCCCGGCTCCTCGATCATGCCCGGCAAGGTCAACCCGGTCGTCCCGGAGGCCGTGCTGATGGTGTGCGCGCAGGTCGTCGGCAACGACGCGACCGTCGCCACCGCCGGGGCGGCCGGCAACTTCGAGCTCAACGTGATGCTGCCCGTCATCGCCAAGAACGTCCTGGAGTCGGTCCGGCTGCTCGCCAACGTCTCCCGGCTGCTCGCCGACCGGACCGTCGACGGGATCACGGCCGACCGCGAACGGGCCCGCGAGTACGCCGAGTCCTCGCCCTCCGTGGTCACGCCGCTCAACAGGTACATCGGGTACGAGGAGGCCGCGAAGGTCGCCAAGAGGGCGCTCGCCGAGCGCAAGACGATCCGTCAGGTCGTCCTGGAGAGCGGCTACGTCGAGCGCGGCGACCTCACCGAGGAGCAGCTCGACCAGGCGCTGGACGTCCTGCGGATGACGCACCCGTGACCGCCCGGGCACCCCTCGCGCCCGGGGTGTGAACCGTGACGCCCGCCGCAGCGTCGTATGCCCATGGCACCTAATATCTGTCCATGGCGGAGGGCGGAGCGGTGAGACGCGTGGCGACGGCTGGTGCGGCGGGCTTCTGGGCGCCGGGGACGCAGATCCTGTGGCGGTACCGGGAGAACGGCGGCGCGCGGTTCCACATCGCGCGCCCCGTCACCGTCGTGCGCGACGACGAGGACCTGCTCGCCGTGTGGATGGCGCCCGGCACCGAGTGCGTGCGGCCGGTGCTCGCCGACGGCACCCCGGTGCACCTGGAGCCGCTCGCGACGCGCTACACCAAGCCGCGCGCCGTCACCCGGGACCGGTGGTTCGGTACCGGGGTGCTGAAGCTGGCGCGACCGGGTGAGCCGTGGTCGGTGTGGCTGTTCTGGGAGCCGGGCTGGCGGTTCAAGAACTGGTACGTGAACCTGGAGGAGCCGCTGGCCCGCTGGGAGGGCGGTGTCGACTCCGTGGACCACTTCCTGGACATCTCCGTGCACCCGGACCGCAGCTGGCACTGGCGGGACGAGGACGAGTTCGCGCAGGCCCGGCGGGACGGGCTGGTGGACGACCGGCTCGCCGAGCGGGTGCGGCGGGCGGGGGAGGCGGCGGTGGAGGTGATCCGCGCCTGGGGCCCGCCGTTCTCGGACGGGTGGCAGCACTGGCGCCCGGACCCGTCCTGGACGGTACCGTCACTGCCGGAGGACTGGGATCGTACGCCCGCGCACGTGTCCTCATGAGACCCTTGATGCGCCCCCGGGCAAGAAACGTAGGATCGTCCTCCGCAAGGGCGCACGGCGGCAAGTGACGGAGCACGCGCTGGTTTTGACCGATCGTCACCGAGGGGCGGCAGGACGTGAGCGAGGGGTACGAGGGCAACGCCGGAAAGGCTTGCGGGGACGGTCCCGCCGTCCGCCCGCAGGGCGCACCCCGCGGCGTCCGGTGCGTGCGGCCGCGGGACGGGGGGTCGCCCTCGTACCGGGCGTGCGGGGACGGCCCCGGCGGCGCGGCCGGCGGGCGTACCGGGCGCCGCGGGGCGGGCGGGGCCCCGGCCGCGGGCCCTCGGGGCCGCGAAGGGTCCGCCGGCCGCACCGGCAGGACCTCTGACCACGCGGGAATTCCGTTCCCGGGGCACGTATTGCGGGTATCGGATTTTCGGCGGGACGAACCGCGCGCACGGCGCGCAGCCCCGGACGGATGGATGCGACACGCGTGACGGAGCAGCCGACCTCTCTCGAACGCCCCCAGCCGGGCGTGGACCCCGCGGAGCCGGAGCCCCGCGGGGCGCTCGCGCGTACCCCGGCACCGGTTCCCCCGGGCTCTGCGCTCCGTCCGGGCGGGGAGGTGTCCCCGTCGCCCGGCGCGGCCGCCTTACCGGCGCAGCCCCGCTCCGGCGGTGAACCCACCGGGCCGGCCGCGACCGCGTCCCCGGGCACGACCACACGGGTCCCTCCGGCGGCGGGCACGGTCACGCCGGACGCACCCACCCCCTGCGGCAAGGGCATGGACGGTATGAATCCCGCGAGCACACCCGGCTCCGAGCACTCCCAGCCGGGTGCCGAGCAGACCGCCGAGCCCGACGCCCACCGGCCGCGGCCGGTGCCCGAGGGCATCCCGGCCCAGCCGGCCGGCGAGCCGGACCTGCCGCCGCAGGGCCCCGCCGGGCCGGAGCGGCGCACCGGGCAGGCCCTGCCGCCCGGCCGGCCCGCGCCCATGCGGCGGGACGGGGACCGGCTGAGGTTCGTGGGCGCCGCGACCCGGCGGATCGCCCGCGGCATCGACCTCGACGAGATCGTGATGGGGCTGTGCCGGGCCACCGTGCCCACCTTCTCCGACGCGATCCTGGTCTACCTGCGCGACCCGCTGCCGGTCGGGGACGAGCGGCCCACCGGCCCGCTGGTGCTGCGGCTGCGCCGCACCGACCGCATCCCGGCCGAACGCGACACCGAGAACGGCTTCATGCCGGCCGTCCAGCCGGAACCGTCCGAGCTGGACACGGTCGGCAGCGAGCTGTGCGAGGTGCGGCCGGGCAGCGCGCTCGCCGAGGTGCTGCGCGGCGTACGGCCGGTGTTCACGGACGCGCCCGCCGCCCGCGCCGCGCTGCCCGAACTGCTCGGCGACGGCAGCCGGTTCGCCGTGCCCGACGGGCAGCGCGCGATCCTCGCCCCACTGCGCGGCCGGCGCCGGGTGATCGGCGCGGCGCTGTTCCTGCGCCGCCCGGAGCGCGTCGCGTTCGAGACCGACGACCTGCTGGTGGCCGCCCAGCTCGCCACGCACAGCGCGCTGGGCATCGACAAGGCGGTGCTGTACGGCCGGGAGGCGTACATCGCCGACGAGCTCCAGCGCACCATGCTGCCCGAGACGCTGCCGCGGCCCACGGGCGTGCGGCTGGCCTCCCGCTACCTGCCGGCCGCGGAGACCGCGCGGGTCGGCGGCGACTGGTACGACGCCATCCCGCTGCCGGGCAGCCGGGTCGCGCTGGTCGTCGGCGACGTCATGGGCCACTCCATGACCTCGGCGGCGATCATGGGTCAGCTGCGCACCACCGCGCAGACCCTGGCCGGGCTCGACCTGCCGCCGCAGGAGGTGCTGCACCACCTCGACGAGCAGGCCCAGCGGCTCGGCGTGGACCGCATGGCGACCTGCCTGTACGCGGTCTACGACCCGGTCTCGCACCGCATCACCATCGCCAACGCCGGCCATCCGCCGCCCGTCCTGCTGCACCTGGGCGGCCGGGCCGAGGTGCTGCGGGTCCCGGCGGGCGCCCCCATCGGCGTCGGCGGGGTCGACTTCGAGGCCGTGGAGCTGGACGCGCCCGCCGGGGCGACCCTGCTGCTGTACACCGACGGCCTGGTCGAGTCGCGCCTGCGGGACGTGTGGACCGGCATAGAGCAGCTGCGCGAGAAGCTCGCCGCGACCGCGCAGCTGACCGGACCCGATCATCCGCCGCCGCTGGAAGCCCTGTGCGACGAGGTGCTCGACATGCTCGGCCCGGGCGACCGGGACGACGACATCGCGCTGCTGGCCGCCCGCTTCGACGGGATCGCGCCGAGCGACGTGGCGTACTGGTTCCTGGAGCCGGAGGACGCCGCCCCCGGCCGGGCCCGCCGCCTGGCCCGCCGGGCGCTGACCCGCTGGGGCCTGGAGGAGCTCACCGACTCGGTGGAACTGCTGGTCAGCGAGGTCGTCACCAACGCCGTGCGCTACGCGACGCGCCCGGTCACCCTGCGCCTGCTGCGCACCGACGTACTGCGCTGCGAGGTGGGCGACGACGTCCCGCAGCTGCCGCGGCTGCGCCAGGCCCGTGCGACCGACGAGGGCGGCCGCGGGCTGTACCTGGTGAACAGGCTGGCCCGGCGGTGGGGCGCGACCCGGCTGAGCACGGGCAAGGTGGTGTGGTTCGAGCTGAACCACACGTGACCTCGCCGCACGGCACCCCCGTACGCGCCGGAAAGGGCGCCCGGCGACGGCCGGGCGCCCTTTCCGGTGTCTCCCAGGGCCTGTCGTCGAACTCCCGTCGTCCGCCCGGAGGGTGGCCCCCGCGGCGTCGGGTGCGTGCTCCCGGCGTGCCGGGCGCCGGCCCTCGTACGGGATGTACTCGGGTCCGCGCCCGGTGCGGCGAGAGTGCGTGCAGGGCGTCGCGGGGCAGGCGGGAGTTCGACGACAGCCCTAGGCCCTGTCGTCCTCGTCCGGCTCCGGCGGCGGCTCCGGGATGCCGAAGGTCGGGGGTGCCGTCGTCGGGGTCTGCGGGGGAGAGGTGGTCGGCGTCTGCGACGGGGACTGGGTCGTCGGCGTCTGCGACGGGGTCTTCGTGGGAGGTTCGGACGTGGGGGCCTCGGTCGTCGGCTCCCGCGTCGGCGCCTGGGTCGTGGGCTGCCGGGTGACCGTCGGGGTCCATGTCGGCTCGACGGCCGCGCCCTGCTTGGTCCTCAGGTCGAACTCGCTGACCTCGCCCATCACGCCGAAGGTGTACGCCGCCCAGATCTGCGCCGGGAAGCCGCCGCCGTTGACGCGGGGCTCACCGCCCGCCCCGTACATCGGGACCTGCCGGTGGGGCGGCTTGTCGTCCTCGCCGAACAGGCCCACCGAGGTGACCAGGCGGGGCGTGTAGCCGGTGAACCAGGCCGACTTGTTGTTGTCGGAGGTGCCCGTCTTGCCCGCGACCTGCTGGCCGCCCCGCAGCGGGTTGTTCCGTACCGACGCCCGGGCGGTGCCGTCGTCGACCACGCCGGTCAGCACCGACGTCACCGTGTCGGCGGCCTCCCGGCTGATGACCTGCTCGCCGATCGGGTCCGGCATCGTGACCGCGTGGCTCAGGTGCTCCGCCGACTTGACGATCGCCGGGGTGACCTTCCTGCCGTGGTTGTCGAGGGTGGCGTAGACGCCGGCCATCTCCAGCGGGCTGGCGCCCATGGAGCCCAGGGTCTGCGCGGGCACCGCCTGCATGCCCTCGGTCTCCATGCCGAGCTTGCCCGCGACCTCGACCACCTTCGTCATGCCGACGTCGACGCCCATCTGCGCGAAGACGGAGTTGACGGACTTGTTCATCGCCGTCTGGACGGTGATCTTCCCGTAGTTCTCGTCGTCCTCGTTCTCGGGGGCGAAGCCGACCTCGCGGCCGTTGTCCACGACCGGCCGCTCACTGGTGCCGTCGTAGATCGTGTCGGCGGTGATCGGTTTGCCGTCCTGCGTCCTGGCGTCCTCCTCCAGGGCCGCGGCCAGGATCACCGGCTTGAAGGTGGAGGCGGGCTGGTAGTCGTCGCGCGTGGCGTTGTTGGTCCAGTGCTTCAGGTAGTCCACGCCGCCGTACATCGCGACGACCTTGCCCGTCCTGGGGTCGACGGACACCGCGCCGGCCTGCACGTCGGCGTCGGCCTTGCGCTCGTCCGGGTCGAGCCTGCCGGTCAGCTGCGTCCTGACGGCCTTCTCCAGCGCCCTCTGCTTCTTCTTGTCGATGTTGAGCGTGACGGTCCAGCCGCCGGCCTTGACCATCCCCTCGGCCTCCTTGGCGTTCGCGGCGGCGCCCTCGGCGATCAGCTGCCGCTCCAGCGCCGCGTTGGCCGCCTCCACCAGGTAGCCCTTCTGGCCGTCCAGGCCGGGGTCGCCCTTGGGCTGCTCGGGCACCGGGAACTTCATGGCGCCGCGCTCGGCCCCGTCCAGCCAGCCCTCCTCGACCATGTTGTCCAGGACGTAGTTCCAGCGGTCGGTCACCAGCTTCTTGCCGGTCTCGGAGGCGACCGCCCAGTCGTACTGGCTCGGCGCCTGGAGCAGCGCGGCGAGGTAGGCGCCCTGCTCGACCGTCAGGTTCTCGGCGTCGGTGCGGTAGTAGGCCTGGGCGGCGGCCTGGATGCCGTAGGCGTTGCGGCCGTAGTAACTGGTGTTGATGTAGCCGGCGAGGATGTAGTCCTTGGACTTCTCCCGGTCCAGCTTCAGGGAGATGACCAGTTCCTTCAGCTTGCGCGTGACGGTCTGTTCCTGGGTCAGGTAGTAGTTCTTGACGTACTGCTGGGTGATGGTCGAGCCGCCCTGCGCGCCCCGGCCCGCGAGCGTGTTGAACAGGCCGCGGGCGGTGCCCTTGAGGTCGACGCCGGCGTCCTTGTAGAAGGTCTTGTTCTCGGCGGCGACGAAGGTGTACCGGACGTCCTTGGGGACCCTGGACAGGTCCACGACCTCCCGGTTGACCTTGCCGTCGCGGGCCATGACCGTGCCGTCGGCGTACTTGTAGATGTTGCTCTGGCGTTTGGCGTCGGCGTTCCCCTCGGGGATGTCGATCACCATGTACAGCACGACGAAGGCGCCCATGCCCAGCAGGCACAGCCCGAGGAACGTGCCGATGATCTTCTTCCAGGTGAACAGCGCGCGTATGCCGCTCTTCCCGTCGCGTCCGGCCGCCCTGCGGGCCGCGGCCCGGCCTCCTCCGGCGCCGGCCGACGGCGTCCCGGACGAGCGCCTGGGCGCCGCGCGGCGGCCGGCGCTCTGTCGCGCGCGTCTCTCTTCCGCTCGTCCCATGGGTCCGTTCCGCTCCGCTTCGTTCGCTTGTGCGCACCTGTCACACAGGTGTGCCGCTGAGGTCAGCTCAGAAAGCTAACACCGGGAGATATGACAAAGGGCTGCCGATCCGGTCTTTTGTGGACGTGACAATCAGCACCCACCCCAAAGGAACCGACGCCCGAGAGGGGTGCGGGGTTGCCGGGACGCGATAAAGTGATATCACTTAGCTAGATGGAAGCCATGCCGTACGGCCCGCCGTGCGGCCGCAGCGCGAGAACGGGGATCCCCTATGTCCACAGACGACTCCCAGCTCACGGCCGACCTGCCCGAGATGCCCGCCCCGCGGGTGCGGGAGTTCCCGGCGCACAGCATCGGCGGCGGACTGGCCCTGCTGCTCGGCCTGGCGGGACTGCTGGCCGGCACCGGCATGGTGGTGGCCGCCACGGTGGTCTCCGCGACCGGCGCCAAGGCCGCCCTGATAGCCGCCGGCGTCCTGGTCGGCCTGGCGGCCTTCCTGGCCATGTGCGGCCTGAACATGGTCGCGCCGGGTGAGGCCCGGGTCGTCCAGCTCTTCGGCCGGTACCGGGGGACGATCCGGCAGGACGGCCTGCGCTGGGTGAACCCGCTCACCTCGCGCACCAGGATCTCGACGCGGGTGCGCAACCACGAGACGGCCGTCCTGAAGGTCAACGACGCCTACGGCAACCCGATCGAGCTCGCCGCGGTCGTGGTGTGGCGGGTCGAGGACACCGCCCAGGCCACCTTCGAGGTGGACGACTACGTCGAGTTCGTCTCCACCCAGACCGAGGCGGCCGTGCGGCACATCGCCATCGAGTACCCCTACGACGCCCACGAGGAGGACGGCCTCTCGCTGCGCGGCAACGCCGAGGAGATCACCGAGAAGCTCGCCGTCGAGCTGCACGCGCGCGTGGAGGCGGCCGGCGTGCAGATCATCGAGTCGCGCTTCACGCACCTCGCGTACGCTCCCGAGATCGCCTCGGCGATGCTCCAGCGACAGCAGGCCGGAGCGGTGGTCGCGGCGCGGCGGCAGATCGTGGAGGGCGCGGTCGGCATGGTGGAGACGGCGCTCGCCCGGATCGCCGAGCAGGACATCGTGGAGCTGGACTCCGAGCGGAAGGCGGCGATGGTGTCGAACCTGATGGTGGTGCTGTGCGGGGACCGCTCGGCCCAGCCGGTCCTCAACACCGGGACGCTCTACCAGTGAGCACTCCCGCCGAGGATCCGTCCCCGCGGCGTCGGCCGCGGCAGCGCAAGCAGGTGCTGCTGCGGCTCGACCCGTCGGTGTACGAGGCGCTCGCGCGGTGGGCGAACGACGAACTGCGTTCGGCCAACGCGCAGATCGAGTTCCTGCTGCGCAGGGCGCTGGCGGAGGCGGGGCGGCTGCCCGGCGAGGCCGGACCCCTGCCCCGCCGCGGCCGGCCGCCGGGGAAGCCGCCCGAGCGCCCGTGACACGGCCGTGCCGGCCGGCCCCGCCCGCGCCGCCGCGCCCCGCCGTGCCCCGCGCACCCGGCGCCCGCACGGTGCGCGCAGTGCGCGGCACGTCCGCCGGTCACGCTCTCCCCGGGGATCCGGTCCGCCCCGGCCGGCGCACGCGGGGGCCGGCTCCGGGCCGCACCGGCGGCCGTCGGCGCCGGCCCCGGAGGGCCGCCGCTCACCGCCGCCTCGAACGCGCCGGCGGGACGGCACCGGCGCGAGGAGGCCGGATCGCCCTCGGCGGCCGCGCGCCGCCGGCGCCGTCAGGCGTCGTCGTCCAGGACCCGTACGGGCAGCGGCCGCAGGGCCTGGCGCAGGGCGGTGGCCAGTTCCTCGTACTCGGCGCCGCGCGCGGCGCCCGCGCGCATCGCCAGGGCGATGCGGCGGGCGGGGGCCGGGTCGGCGAAGTAGCCGGTGAGGAGCTGGTCGCTGCGGGAGGTCTCCAGGCGCAGGGCGGTGCGCGGCAGCAGGGTGCAGCCGAGACCGCCGGCGACCAGCTGCACGAGCGTGGACAGCCCGGCGGCGGTCGTGGTGACGGGGGCGTCCTCGCGGCCCGCCTCCCGGCAGATGTCGAGGGCCTGGTCGCGCAGGCAGTGGCCCTCGTCGAGCAGCAGCAGGTTCAGCTCCTTCAGCGCCTCCCTCGGGATCCCCTCCCGTCCGCCGAGTTCGTGGTCGAGTGGTGTGACGAGCACGAAGTCCTCGTCGAACAGCGGCAGTTCGGCCACGCCCGGCACCCCGAGCGGCACGGCGAGCAGCAGCAGGTCGAGCCGCCCGCTGGTGAGCCCCTCGACGAGGGAGGCGGTCTGCTCCTCGTGGACCTGGAGGTCCAGGTGCGGATACCGGTCGTGGACGAGCCGCAGCACGGTGGGCAGCAGGTAGGGCGCCACCGTGGGGATCACGCCGAGCCGCAGCGCCCCGGTGAACGGCGCCCGCACGGCCTCCGCCTCCTCCAGCAGCGCCCCGACCTCCTCCAGCACCGCCTTCGCCCGGACGGCGAGCCGCTCACCGGCGGGCGAGAGCAGCACCTTGCGGGTCGTACGCTCCAGCAGCGTGACGCCGAGCGTCTCCTCCAGCGCGGAGACGGCTCCGGAGAGGGCGGGCTGGCTCATGCCGATCGCGGCGGCGGCGTCGCGGAAGTGCAGGTGCTCGGCGACGGCGGCGAAAGCGCGCAGCTGGGCGAGACTGGGCTGACGCCGCCCGTTGGCCTTCCCCGCACCCATGGCCCACTCCTCACTCCACGTCACCAAAGGTGACTGATAAGCAACCTCGATCAACTCGACCGAGTGTAGCTATTTCACTAATCAATGCACCCTGTGCCAACATCAACATCGTCCAACCCATGGGAAACACCCGTAAAACGGGTGCTTCTTCGCTGCAAGGAGAGCGTGTGCTCACTGTCGGTGACAAGTTCCCCGAGTTCGAACTGACCGCCTGCGTCTCGCTGGAGAAGGGCAAGGAGTTCGAGACGATCAACCACAAGACCTACGAGGGCAAGTGGAAGGTCGTCTTCGCCTGGCCGAAGGACTTCACCTTCGTGTGCCCGACCGAGATCGCGGCCTTCGGCAAGCTGAACGAGGAGTTCGCCGACCGCGACGCCCAGGTCCTCGGCTTCTCCGGCGACTCCGAGTTCGTCCACCACGCCTGGCGCAAGGACCACGACGACCTGCGTGACCTGCCGTTCCCGATGATGGCGGACCCCAAGCACGAGCTCATGCGGGCGCTGGGCATCGAGGACGAGGAGGGCTACGCCAAGCGCGCGGTCTTCATCGTGGACCAGAACAACGAGATCCAGTTCTCCATGGTGACCGCGGGCTCCGTGGGCCGTAACCCCAAGGAGGTCCTCCGGGTCCTGGACGCCCTCCAGACGGACGAGCTCTGCCCCTGCAACTGGACCAAGGGCGACGAGACCCTGGACCCGGTCAAGCTGCTGGCGGGTGAGTGAGGTGTCGCTCGACTCCCTCAAGTCGCGCATACCGGACTACGCCAAGGACCTGAAGCTCAACCTGGGCTCGGTCATCGGCAACTCCGACCTCCCGGCGCAGCAGCTGTGGGGCACGGTGCTGGCCACGGCCATCGCCTCGCGCTCCCCCATCGTGCTGCGTGAGCTGGAGCCGGAGGCGAAGGCGAACCTGTCGCCGGAGGCGTACACGGCGGCGAAGTCCGCCGCTGCGATCATGGCGATGAACAACGTCTTCTACCGCACCCGGCACCTGCTGTCGGACCACGAGTACGGCACCCTGCGCGCGGGCCTGCGGATGAACGTCATCGGCAACCCGGGCGTCGACAAGGTCGACTTCGAGCTGTGGTCCTTCGCCGTCTCCGCCATCAACGGCTGCGGCATGTGCCTGGACTCGCACGAGCAGGTCCTGCGCAAGGCCGGCCTGGAGCGCGAGACCATCCAGGAGGCCTTCAAGATCGCCTCCGTGATCCAGGCGGTCGGCGTCACGCTGGACGCCGAGGCGGTCCTGGCGGAGTAGTTCCGCCGGCGGTCCGTCATCACCACGGGGCCCGGCCACCCATGCGGTGGCCGGGCCCCGTCGCCGTGTCCCCGGGTCCCGGGCGCGGCACGGTTCGCGGTCGTCGCGGGCCGCGGTCCCCTCATTCGCGGTCGTCGCGGGCCGCGGTCCCCTCAGCCGACCGGGTCGGGCGGCCCGGCGGGCGAAGGCTCCGGGGCGGCCTCGGGCGCCTTCGCCGCCGCGTCCGAGGCGGTCGCCCCGCGCGGCTTCGGCGCGTGCCGTACGGACATCTCGTGGGAGTACGCCCGCAGGTACCCCGCGACCGTGTTCGTCACCGCGACCAGGGGCACCGCGACCACCGCTCCGCCGATCCCGGCCACCATCCCCCCGGCGGCCACCGACAGCACCACCGCGAGCGGATGCACCCGCACCGCCCGTCCGAGGATGAACGGCTGCAGGATGTGGCCCTCGATCTGCTGCACCGCCAGCACCACCACCAGCGTCATGACGGCCGTGAACACCCCCTGCGTCACCAGCGCCACCAGCACCGCCAGCGCCCCGGACACGACCGCGCCCACCAGCGGGACGAAGGCGAACAGGAAGATGAACACCGCCAGCGGCACGGCCATCGGGACGTCGAGGAAGTAGATGCCCAGGCCGATGAAGATGGCGTCGATCAGCGCCACTATCACCGTCCCGCGCACGTACGCCGTCAGCGTCCGCCACGCCCGCGGCCCGGCACCGGCCACGCCCGGCCGCGCCGCCGCCGGCACCAGCCTCAGCGTCCACTCCCAGATGCGCCGCCCGTCGTAGAGCAGGAACAGCGTCGAGAAGATCGTCAGCAGGATGCCCGTCAGGGCCTCCACGACGACCGTGACGCCCTCCAGCCCCGCCGAGGTGATCTGGTCGGTGTTGGCGCCGACCGCCTCGCGCAGGTTGGAGGCGATGTCGTTGATCTGCTTGTCCGTGACGTGGAAGGGGCTGTTCAGCAGCCACCTGCGCAGCTCTTCGATGCCGTCCTGGATCTGGTCGGAGAGGTCGTCGACGTTCTCCATGACCTGCCAGGTCACGAACCAGCCCATCAGGCCTATCACGACGAACCCGAGGATCGCCGTCAGCGCGGTGGCGAGCCCCCGCGGCACCCCGTGCCGCCGCAGCCGTCCCACCGTCGGCTGCAGCAGCGCGGTGATCAGCAGCGCGGCCACGAACGCCAGCACCACCAGCTGGACGGCGCTGATGACCCGCATCAGCACCCAGACGGTGCCGGCCAGCACCAGCAGCCGCCAGCCGGCCTCGGCCGCGACCCGCACCCCCCACGGCACGGCCTGCGCCGGATCGGGCCGGGCCGACACCGCGGGGGCGTAGTCGGGGGGCGGCGGCACGCGCTCGCCGGGCGGCACCGACGGCGTCCCGGGCTCGGCGTCGGTCTCCGCGCGCTCCCGCTCCACCGCGGCGCGGCGCTCGTCCAACCGCTCGCTCACCTCGGTCAGCCGGGCACCGACCCGGCCGAGCCACGCTGGCACTCGCGACATGATCCGTCCTCTTCCCCCGTATCTCCCCACCACTCCCCCTGGAGTCGCCCGTCCGACCGTACATGGCGAAAGCCCCTCTCCGTAGGACGGGGAGGGGCTGTGCCGGGCCGAGCGGCGGGCGGGGGGCCGGGACGGCTCCCCGGGCCCGAAAGGGGGCTCAGTACCAGTGGTTGGCCTGCCAGAACGACCAGGCGCCGCAGGGGCTGCCGTAGCGCTCGTTCATGTAGTTCAGGCCCCACTTGATCTGGGTCAGGGGGTTGGTCTGCCAGTCGGCGCCCACGGAGGACATCTTGGAGCCCGGCAGCGCCTGGAAGAGGCCGTAGGCGCCCGAGGACGGGTTGACGGCCCGGTAGTTCCAGTCGGACTCGTGGTCCACGATGTTGCTGAAGCACTGGAACTGGCCGGCCGGGACCATCTGACGGGCCATCGCCTGGATCTCGGCGATGCTGTAGGAGCCCTTGACGGCGACGCTGAGGTTCTCACGGGCCGCCTCACGGCTGGCCGCGGCCTTCGCCTCCGCGCGCTCCTTGGCTTCCTTCTCCGCCTTCTCCGCCTTCTCGGCGGCCGCCTTCTTGGCGATCGCGATCTCGGCGGCGGCCTTGCGGGCGGCTTCCTCGGCGTCCTTCTTGGCTGTCGCGTCCGCGGCGATGGCCTGCGCGTCGGCCTGCTGCGTCAGGGACGCGGTCTGCACCTGTACCTGCTGCCCGGCGGGTATGTCCGCGAGCAGCGTGGTGCCCGTTGCCGTCGCTTCGGCGTCGTTGTTCTGCGCGGTGCTGCCCGAGGCAACGCCGACGACGCTTCCGACGGCGGTGACCGCCGTGGCCGAGGCCACTGCGAATCCCCGGACCGAGATCCGGCTCACACGGTTTCCTTCCAGCATCGCCCGCTTCGGTGACCCTGGCGGACGCAATCGTGCCCCTGGCACTGGCCTCCCCAACTGCGGGGTCACGGGAGGCGCGGGCCCGGTGGGCAACTCCCGCGGGGGGAGCGCCGCGTGGTGACTCGGGCGGCATACGACAACGCTATGGAGTTGGTGTCCCCTGTGTGGTGCGGTACCTCCCCCACGACAAGCGCGGAGGCACCCCGGGGATACAGGTGTGTCGTATGCGGGGCCTGACAGGAGTGAGACTCTGCCGCAACGGGACACCGCAAGGCAATTCCATGGTGCGTGTGAAAGCTCACATCCCGTTTGTCCGCGTGGATTTCAGGAAACCACCACACGCGTCGGCGCCGCCCGGCTAGGCTCTACGCCTTTCCGGACGGCGCCAAGGGATGAGGAAGGCCGTCGTGTGGGAATACTCGGGTCAGATCTGGCTGTCTTCGAGCATTTCCGTCACAAGGGCGGCGATCTGGGACCTCTCGGACCGGCTCAGGGTCACGTGCGCGAAGAGCGGGTGGCCCTTCAGCTTCTCCACCACGGCGACGACCCCGTCGTACCGGCCGACCCTCAGATTGTCCCGCTGCGCCACGTCATGGGTCAGGACGACCCGCGAATTCGCGCCGATCCGGGACAGAACGGTGAGGAGGACGTTCCGTTCGAGGGACTGGGCCTCGTCCACTATCACGAACGCGTCGTGCAGGGAGCGACCGCGGATGTGGGTGAGCGGGAGGACCTCCAGCATCCCGCGGGCGGTGACCTCCTCGATGACCTCGCGGCTGGTGACGGCCGACAGCGTGTCGAAGACCGCCTGCGCCCAGGGGCTCATCTTCTCGGCCTCGCTGCCGGGCAGGTAGCCGAGCTCCTGCCCGCCCACCGCGTACAGCGGGCGGAAGACCATGATCTTTTCGTGCTGACGGCGCTCCAGGACCGCCTCCAGGCCCGCGCACAGCGCCAGCGCCGACTTGCCGGTGCCGGCCCGGCCGCCCAACGACACGATCCCGATGTCCGGGTCCAGGAGCAGGTCGAGCGCGATCCGCTGCTCGGCACTGCGCCCCTTGACGCCGAAGGCCTCGCGGTCGCCGCGCACCAGGCGGACGTTGCCGTCCGGCGTCACCCGGCCGAGCGCCTTGCCCCGCTCCGACTGGATCGTCAGACCGGTGTGCACGGGCAGGTCGGCGGCTTCGGGCACGTGGATGCGCCCCTCCTCGAAGAGGATGTCCACCTGTTCGCCGGGCAGGGTCAGTTCGGACATCCCGGTCCAGCCGGAGGCGTCCGTGATGGCGAGTTCGGCGCGGTACTCCTCCGCGAGGAGCCCGACCGAGGACGCCTTGATCCTGAGCGGCAGGTCCTTCGACACGACGGTGACGTCGAACCCCTCGGCCTGCAGGTTGCGGGCGACCGCGAGGATGCGGGAGTCGTTGTCCCCCAGGCGGTAGCCGCTGGGCAGCACGCCGGGGTCCGAGTGGTTGAGCTCGACACGGATCGTCCCGCCGAGGTCCCCGATCGGGATCGGGGCATCCAGACGGCCGTACCGCACCCGGTAGTCGTCGAGCAGGCGCAGGGCCTGCCGGGCGAAGTAGCCGAGTTCGGGATGGTGCCGCTTGGCCTCCAGTTCCGTCACCACGACGATGGGGAGCACGACCTCGTGCTCGTCGAAGCGGGTCAGGGCGTTCGGGTCGGCCAGCAGGACGCTGGTGTCGAGGACATAGGTGCGCCGGTCTGGCTTGTGGCGCTTTGCGCTGGTCACCACGGAAGGACGTACCCCCTCGGATGAGGTCGGGGAGCGACGGAGTGGAGCTGGACCGGTCGTCGGCCGCGATGCACGGGCCGGGGACCGGCCCTCCACTGCTTCTTCCGTGCTGTGACCGCACGGTCGGGCTGGTGCAAAGGGCCTCCCGGGCGGACGGCCCCGAGCCGCCCGCTGAGATCCGACACCCGTGGTTCGGGTGTCGACCTGTCTGACTTATGCCCTCGAACACGCGCCGCCATGCAACGGCATATGACGGCGCCCCGGTGAACTCCTCGTGACGTCCTCCCCCGGCGCGGGGTGCGCGGGGGCGGCGGTCAGCCGCCGTAACGGCGGTGACGTGCGGCGTAGTCGCGCAGCGCGCGCAGGAAGTCGACCTTGCGGAAGGCCGGCCAGAAGACCTCGCAGAAGTAGTACTCGGAGTGCGCGGTCTGCCAGAGCATGAATCCGGACAGCCGCTGCTCGCCGCTGGTGCGGATCACGAGGTCGGGGTCGGGCTGGTCGCCGGTGTAGAGGTGACGTCCGATCATGTCGACGTCGACCTGCTCGGCCAGCTGCTCCATCGACAGGCCCCGCTCGTGGGCGTCGAGCAGCATGGAGCGCACCGCGTCGGCGATCTCCTGGCGGCCGCCGTAGCCGATGGCGACGTTGACCGTTATCCCGTCGACGTGCGCGGTGGCCTCCTCGGCCTCCTTCAGGGTGCGCTGCATCCCGGCCGGCAGCAAATCGGGCGTGCCGACGTGGTGTACGCGCCAGCGGCCGTCGGCGGCGAGGGTGCGCACGACGTCCTCGATGATGCCGAGCAGCGGGACGAGCTCCTCCTGCGGCCGGTCGAAGTTGTCCGTCGACAGCAGCCAGAGGGTGACGACCTCGACGTCCGTCTCGGTGCACCAGCCGAGGAACTCCTCGATCTTGTGCGCACCGGCCCGGTGGCCCTGGGCGGTGGTGGAACCGGCGGCCTTCGCCCAGCGCCGGTTGCCGTCCATGATGACGCCGATGTGCTTGGGCACCTGAGCGTGGTCCAGGTGGCCTTCCACCCGGCGTGCGTACAACCTGACCAGCAGGCCGCGCAGCTTGTCGCGCAGGTTCACGTGATTGTCAGCCCCTCCGTACGGATCGGACGGGCCCCGGCGTGCGGCCCGGTCTCGGCCGCGGGCGGTCCCTGTCCGTATGGCAGTCCCCGGAGCGAAGCCTACCCCCCGACGCACCGGGGAACGGGCAACGGGTGCCGGGCGTACGGCCGCGGCGGCCGGCCCGCGCCGCGCGGGCGCCGGAACCACCGCCTCGCCGGTCCCCGGCCGGGCGGGGCGGCGACGGTGACGGCACCAGGGGCGACGGGGGGCGCCGGGGCGGGCCGTGGGGATGGGGCGGGCCGTGGGGGTGGGACGGGCCGCGGGGATGGGACGGGCCGTGGGGACCGGGGTGCCGGATGCCCGTCCGGCATGCCCCGGGCTCCGGCCGGAGGACGAAAAAACGGGCCGGTCCGTGGGGGGGAGACGGACCGGCCCGAGGGGGGGGGCTTCCACCATAACCCTTCGTAAGGGATGCTGCGCGCATCGGCGTCCAACAATTACTCTCCGAATTCGTCCGGCGACGGCGCGGTGTTCATGGAACGCCTCGTTCCGGGTGGACCGGCGGGCGGAACGCCGCGGATTCCCAGGGAAATCGGGCGACACCCGGTGGGATCCGGAGGATTTCACGCCTCCGGGGACACACACGGCAACTTCTCCTGGTACCCCCCGGACGGGTGACGCCGCCGTGCGTACCCGCTTGACACCGGCTGCGGCCCGGCGGGGTACGGGCACGGTGCGGCCCCTCCGTCGCGCGGTACCGCCCGCGCGGCCACGGGAGCCCGCCCCGGGAGGAGGACCGGATCCGTCCTCTGCCCGGACCCGGCCCTCTTCCCGGGGGCGGCTTGACCGGATCAGGCGTGCGGTGCGCGCGCCTCGAAGAGGTGCCGGGTGCTGTGGGCCACGAAGGGGCCCTCGGCCTCGATCCGCCGGTGGAGGGCGCGCAGCTGCGGCTCGTACGCCTCGACGGTGAAGCCGGGGACCATCCAGACCACCTTGCGCAGGAAGTGGACGACGGCGGCGATGTCGTGGAACTCCATGCGCAGCCGTTCGGCACGCAGGTCGACGACCTCCAGGCCGGCGGCCTCGGCGGCGGCGCGTTCGCGGTCGGGGTGACGGGCGTCGCGCGCCTCCTCCGGCTGGGGTCCGAGGAAGTGCTCGACGAGCTCGAAGGCGCTGCCGGGCCCGACGTGCTGGGCGAAGTAGGTGCCGCCGGGCCGCAGGACGCGGACGATCTCGTTCCAGTGGGGGCGGACGGGGTGACGGCTGACGACGAGGTCGAACGCCCCGTCCGCGAAGGGCAGCGGCGCGTCCTCCGGCGCGGCGACGACCGCGACACCGCGCGGGCGCAGCAGGGCGGTGGCCTTGGCGACGTTCGGCGGCCAGCCCTCGGTGGCGACGGTGAGCGGGGGCCGCCGCGGGGCCCTGGCGAGGGCGAAGTCCAGGACCTCCCCTCCCCCGGTCTGGACGTCGAGCACGGCATGCGCACCGGCCAGCCGCCCGGCCATCGACGTCGCGTACCCCCACGAGGGCCGCGCCTCGGTGGCCCGCCCCTCGAACCAGGAGAAGTCCCAGCCCTCGGTGGGCACGGACGCGCCCTCGGCGACGAGGCCCTCGAAGGCGCGGTGCCGGTCGCGTGTCTTTGCCATGGACCGATCGTGGCAGGGGGCGGCCGGGTGCCGCCGCCGGTTTTCCGCAGGGACCCCGGCTCGTGGAGGGCCGTGGAGATGGGACCGAGCCTCCGTGGCGGGCCCTTCCTCGTCGGCGGCCCGCGACCGCGACCACGGTCGTGACCGCGAGGACGACCGTGAGGGCTGACGGCTGGAATCCGACGGCTGACGGCTACGGCACCAGCGGTCGCACCTGCTCCGCCGCGAACCGCACGAAACCCTCGGGGTCGGGTTCGTCGCCCGTCGGCTCCAGGACCACCGTGTCCGCGCCGGCGTCGGCGAGCCGCCGTACGGCTTCGGCGACGGCCTCGGCGTCCCCGGCGACGCCGAGGCCGGGGACGTCGGCGAGGCCCTTGGCGGCCAGTTCGGCGCGCAGCCGGTCGGGGGCGCCGGGTCCGGTGGCGGTGAGGACGTAGGCGACGACCCTGTGCGGCTCCGTGCGGCCGGCGGCCCGGCGGCCCTCGTCGATGAGTCCGCGAGCCCGGCGGACGCCGTCGGGCGGTGTGACCTCGCTGAGGACCGTGCCGTCGGCGACCTCGCCGGACAGCCGTGTGGTGCGCGGGCCCACGGCGCCGACGAGCACCTCGGCACCGCCGGGCGGCGGCCAGCCGAGCGCGACGTCGTCGAGCCTGACGTACCGCCCGCCGGTCGTCACCCGCTCTCCGCGCAGCAGGGCCCGCAGGGCGACGACGTACTCACGCAGCAGCGTCACCGGTGACTCGGCCCGGGCCCCGACCTGTCCCATCCAGTCCTGCACCCCGTGCCCGACCCCGACGCGCGCCCGGCCCGGGAACATCCGGTGCAGCGTGGCGACCTCCATCGCGGTGACGGCGACGTTGCGCAACGGCACCGGCAGCAGCCCGACCCCGACCCGCACCCGCTCGGTCCAGGCGAGCGCGGCGGCGGCCGTCGAGATCCCTCCCTCCAGGAAGCAGTCCTCCCACAGCCACAGCTCCTCGAGTCCGGTCCCGTCGGCGAGCCGGGCGACGGAGCGCAGCCGTTCGGGGGACAACTGGGGGCGGAAAACGGCGCCGAGTGCGGTCATGCACGTTTCCTGTCCCGCCGCACGCCCGCACAACCGTTTCTTTCCCGCGGGGTCCGCGGAGGCCGTGCGCGGCCCGCTCACCGTGGATACGTTCGGTCCCGACAGCGGGCGGGACGGCCGAAGGGGCTGCGCATGGGGAAGCGGTGGCGGGACGGGCGGGGGAAGCTGGTCGTGCACGCGGGGGGCGGGGCGGCGCCCGTGAGCGTGCCGCTGGAGATCGCGGCCTCCTACCGGGCCCGCACCAAAGGGCTGTTGGGCCGGGACTCCGTCGAGGGGGCCCTGCTGCTCTCCCCGGCCAACAGCGTGCACACCTTCCGTATGCGCATGCCCATCGACGTCGCCTACCTCGACCGGCACCTCACCGTCGTCACGGTACGCACCATGCGGCCGGGGCGGCTCGGGCTGCCCCGCCCCCGGGCCCGGCACGTGCTGGAGGCCGCGGCCGGGGCGATGGCGCAGTGGGGGGTGCGGGCCGGGGCGCGGGTGGAGGTGGAGGTGGAGGGCGGATAGCGGAGCGGGGCGGCCCGGTCGGCCGGTGCGGGCGTGCGTCCGGGCCGTCCCCGGGGCGGGTCAGCTCCCGGTGCGCGGGAAGGAGACCTCGACCCGGCGGTTCTTCTTGCGGCCGGCCTCCGTGGAGTTGTCGGCGATCGGGTACTGCTCGCCGTAGCCGCGTACCTCGTAGGTGACGCCGGCGTCGTCGAGCTCCTGGCTCAGGACGTTGTGCACGGCGTCGGCCCGCCGCTTGGACAGGACGTCGCCGTGGGCGGAGGAGCCGAGGTCGTCCGTGAAGCCGAAGACCCGGACCTTCGTCGCGTTCTGGGTCTTGATCTCCTCGGCGATCGCCCCGATCCGCGCCCTCGCCTGGGCACTGAGCCTCGCACTGTCCTTGCCGAACAGGACTTCGGCCTGGAGGGCGAACTTGACGTCGGCGTTGGTGTCCTCCCGGCGTTCGTCCCCGCTCTGGTCCTCGACGACCTGCTTGATGTCGAGGACCTTGGCTTCGGCGAGGGTGGCCCCGTCCGGCAGCTTCAGGTCCGGGTCGTTGGGATCGACCTCGACGGGCGCGGCAGCCGTCGCCTCCGTACCGGGCGGAACACTGGGACCGTCCTCGGCGTGAGCCGCCGCGGCACCGAAGACGCCGGTGGCGACCATGACGGTGGCAACGGTGAGGGTCAGGGCGAGTCGGGGGGTTCCCGCTCGGGCCGGGGTGCGGGTGACGGTCATGGCCGGACTCACCCGGAAATTTCGATCGCGGCAGCGGAAAAAGTCGGCAGTTGCAGAGTGACCTCAGTGGTACTCAACGGCGGGGCCGGGAATTGCATGAAGACCGCAAGGGCCTGACCCGCCTTGAGCATATTGAGGCCTGTAGTTGTGAGCGGCCGTCCCTCCGTGTCCCGCAGCACGTAGTAGCGTTTCTTCTCTCTGCCGTCCACGAGGGTCGCTCCGCCGAGCGACCTGCCATGCGCGATGACCTCGGTCTCGTTTCCCCGCAACGCAGACGGCACCGTGGCTGCCTTGCCACTGTCGTTCTTCAACACGCCATTGACGGTGACGAAACCGCCGGAGTCACGCGTAGCGGACATCACCTGAAGTGCCAGTCCGTCCGAGCCCTTCAACTCCGCCAAGGGATCGTCTGACTGCCCCTCATGAGCACTCG
Organism: Streptomyces sp. NPDC052701; assembly: GCF_040678355.1. Classification (NCBI taxonomy): domain Bacteria; kingdom Bacillati; phylum Actinomycetota; class Actinomycetes; order Kitasatosporales; family Streptomycetaceae; genus Streptomyces; species Streptomyces sp. NPDC052701. The sequence goes on along the minus strand of NZ_JBFATO010000008.1, from coordinate 96,047 downwards.
GCTTCGTTCCACTGTCCTTGGAGGCGGACGTGGACTTCTCCGGCTTCTCGTCGTCGCCACCGCCGCCACAGCCGGCCACCCCGAGGGCCAGTCCAGCCGCAACGGCCAGCGCGACCATCCCCTTGCGGGTCTTCGCGGTGAACCGAATGCTCATGACTCTGCTTCCTTCTTCACTCGTCGTTCGCTTGTCAGTCGACCAGATGGACGTCGAAGAGGTCCTCGGGTTTCGGAAGAACGGTGAGATCGTCCGGGTCCAGCTCCCAGACCCTGCCCCCCCTGCACTCCAACTGCGGCAGTACGTCGTCCGCCACGCCACCAGGTAGTTCGAAGACGCAACGACGCTCGATCACAGCAGCGGCAAATGCACGGGACTTTTCGTCTTCCGTTCCTGGGATGATCGAGTTTCCCACGGACTTGTTGGTCCGGACTTCGACCTCGTAGCGCAGCGGCGCCGTCCGGTCACAGCCCTGTACACCGGCATCGTTCTGCGCAGCGAGCTGGTGCGCGCGCCAGCATGAGTCACCCGGCAGGTCGCCCTCGAAGATGCCCTCCCACTTGGTTGGGTCGAGGAGGTCCTCCACCCACTTGCCCGCAAGCTGGTCCCGGGTGTCCTGCGCCGCTGCGAGGGCCGCCGCGTCGGCGGCCGTCTGTGCACCGTTTCGATTCACAGCGGCCTGACCGACCGCAAAATAGGCGAACGCGAGGAAGAGCAGGCCCCCCACCACTGTGATGTAGATGGGGAAGGCCTGCCCTTCATCGCCGTGGTTGTGCCAGCGCATCAGCCTGTGATTTCGCCGATCTTTGATGTGATCGCGTCGGCGATCGTGCCGCCGAAATCCGTGCCGAGAAGGACCAGAATGATCGCCACCACCACCGCGATGATCCCCAGGTACTCCACCGCGGTCTGGCCCTTGTCGTTCCGGGCGGCCCGGGACTGGAAGTACGCGACCGTGGTGTTGATCCAGTTGCTCATGGTGTTCCCCTCCGGGTTCGGCGATGCCGCATTCGACGTGAGCAACGTACGCCGAAACACCCCGCTTCCCACAGGGTCCCTGGGCCCAACGCCGGGCCCACGCAGCCGTCCTGCTCCCCCTCGCCGTCACCGTGGGTCACCCCACCCCTCGTCCCGGACCCGGCGCCGTCCCCAGCCACTTGGCGGCCGCCTCGGAGCGGCTGGTGCTGTGGAGCTTGGCGAAGATGCGGTTGATGTGGTTCTTGACCGTCTTCTCGCTGATGAAGCAGGCGGCGGCGATCTGCTGGTTGTTCATGCCGGACGCGATGAGGTCCATGATCTCCGCCTCCCTCGTGCTCAGCCGGTACCGCGATCTGTCGGGAGCGGCCGGGCGGCCGTTCACCGCCGAGGACGACTGTCCCACATTCGGTTGCAGTTGCGAAAGGTTTTCCGCAGAAGTATGCCCCGATGAGGGGAAGGTGGAGGGTAAATTCCCTACCAGAGACGGTTGTTGAGGGTGAGTATGCGAGGGAAGGGATGCGGAATTATCGTATGCGGTCGCATTCTCCTGTCCCAGGCCCTCCGGCAGTGGCGGGCCCGGTGGTGCCGGGCTCCGGCGGAGTTGGGCCAGCAGGGCGCCCGCCGCCGTGGGGGTGAGATGGGGCCTGCCCCGGCGGATGTCCCGTACGGCCGCGACCAGTTGGTCCGCCGTGAACTCGCCGTGGACGAGGTAGCCGTTCGCCCCCCTGCGGAGGGCCTCCTGGACGATCTCCTGCTCCCTGCTGTACGTGAGCATCACCACGGGGGCGATCCGCACGAGGTACGGCAGGGCGGAGATGCCGTCCACGCCGGGCATGCGGACGTCCAGGAGGACGACGTCGGGGCGGTGCCGGTGGGTCGCCTCGCAGGCCTGGCGGCCGTCGGCGGCCTCGGCCACGACCGAGATGTCCTCGCGGCCGGAGAGCAGGGCGGTGAGGCCGGCGCGCACGACCGGGTTGTCGTCGGCGACCACGACCCGGAGCGGCGCCGGGGGCGCGAGCGCCTCGAAGGGGCTGTGCGACGGTGTCTGCCGGCCGCCGGGGTGGGCCTGCGGAGTCGTCTGGTCCGGCACGGGGCGGCCTCCTCTCGGGTCGTGGGGGAAGGGGACGCTGTTCACGGGGCCGGGGCCGGGGTCGTCAGGGCGGCCAGGGGGAGGTCCAGGCGGACCTCCGTGCCCCGGGGGCGGGCGCCGCGGCCGATGCGGATGCGGGCTCCCAGCGAGGCGGCCCGCTCGACCATGCCGACCAGGCCGAAGTGGCCGGTCCGGCGGAGCAGTTCGAGGGTGGTGCCCGGCGGCAGGCCGCGGCCGTCGTCGTACACGCTGACGCGGAGCAGGTCGCCGTGGACGCCCGCCCGGACCTCGACGCGGGTGGGTGCCGCGTGGCGGTGGGCGTTCTCCATGGCTTCGGAGACGATGGTGAGGAGCTGGCGGGCCACCGCGGGCGGAACCGGCGGGATCGCGTGGTCACCGGTGGGACGGCAGGTGGCCGGTAAGCCGGTGCGGGTGCTGAAGTCGGCGGTACGGGCGGTGAGTTCGGCGAAGACGTCCGTGCCCTGCGCCGGGTCGGACTCGCGGCGCAGGTCGGCGAGGAGTTCGCGGGACTCGGCCGCGGCCCGGCGCGCCGAGCGGGCGACCAGTTCGGCCTGCTGCCGCACCAGGGCCGGGTCCGCGCGGCCGGTGCCCGCCGAGCGGGCCAGGCCGTCGGCCACCAGGGCCACGCCGTGCAGGGTCTTGGCGACCGAGTCGTGCATCTCGCGGGCCAGCCGGGCGCGTTCGGCGCTCACCGCCTCCGTGGCGGCGAGGCGGGCCTGGACCGTCGTCAGGGCCTGGGTGGCCTCGCCGAAGCGGAGCATCAGGTTGCGCAGGCCCGACCCCACGGCTCCGACGATGACGCACAGGCCGGGCAGGAGCGAGGCCTCCGCGACGCTCGCCTGCACGTCCTGCCGGCCGGCGTACACCAGCAGCAGGATCACCGACTGCAGGGAGGCGAAGCAGGCCGCCGCCCGCCAGCCGTAGACGATGCCGGCGAGGAGGGGGGTGCAGACACTGACGTAGGCGAGGGTGGTGTCCGGGCCCGCGGAGATCAGGAGCAGGGAGCCGAAGAGGGTGTCCGCCGCCAGGAGCGCGGGGTGGCGCAGCAGGAGGGGGCCGAAGCGTTCCCAGTCGCGGAAGAGGAGGTAGGAACCCATGAAGGTGACGACCACCGCCGCGGCCACCAGGCGGGAGCCGAGGCCCGGGGCGGCGTTGAGGAGGGCGGCGGGGGCGGCCAGGGCGATCATGGCCAGGCGGAAGCCGAAGACCTGGCGGCACAGGGCCTGCAGGGCGTTGACCTGGAGGGGGATGGTGGGGTCCTTGGGCGGGTCCGCCGGTGCGGGCGGCCCCTGCCCGATCCCCTCGCAAGTGGCGGGGGGCCGGGCGGGGCCGGACCGTGCGGTCGGGGGCTCCGGCGACGGCGCCGGTCCCGGTGACGGCTCCGGCGCCGACGCCGGCTCAGGTGCGTCTCCCGAGGGCGGTGTCGGCCCCGGCTGTCCGGGGACGCCCGGCGGCGTCGCGGTCTGTGCCCTCCCGGGCCGACGGCGCCGCAGCCCGGCCCGCCGCTTCGACGCCGGTGCAGTCACCGAAGTGGTCGTCGGTGCGGTCGCCGAAGTGGTCGTCGGTGTGGTCACCGGTGTGGTGGTCGACATGGCCGTCACCCGCCCGTCTACTCGCCCGTGATCGAGCCGAAGTCGGTGCCGGAGCCGAGGATCAGTCCGGCGCCGAGGAGGATCATCGTGGCCGGGACCATGAAGGTGGTGATCATCATGGTGGCCTTGGGGACCGCGCGGGCCGCCTTGCGGCGGGCGTTCTGCGCGTCCGTACGGCGCATGTCCTTGGCGAGGGCGACCAGCGTGTCGACGATCGGCGCGCCCAGTTCCTCGCCCTGCTGCAGCGCCGTCACGAACATCGCGACCTGCTCGGAGTCGTTCCTGCGCCGCAGCTCCGCGAAAGCTTGGCGGCGGCTCATGCCGAGGTCCATCTGGCGCAGGGTGATGCGCAGTTCGTCCGCCCAGGGGCCCTCGTACCTCGACGCGACCCGGTCCAGGGCCTGGCGGAAGCCCAGGCCCGCGCTGACCACCACGGCCAGGACGTCCAGGAAGTCCGGCAGGGTCCGTTCGATCTCGTCCCTGCGGATGCGGACGGCCGCCCAGATGCCGACCTCGGTCCAGAACGCGCCGAAGGCGAGCAGGAGCAGGGCCACCAGGAGCTGGCCCCGCATCAGGAAGACCAGGAAGCCGACGCCGCCCAGGAAGCCGTAGACCGCGCGCCGGGCGGCGTAGCGGTCGATCGTCAGGCCGCCGGGGTTGCCCGCCAGGTCGATCCTGCGGCGGTACCTGGCCACCTGCTTGGGCCCCATCAGCCGCAGCACGGCGGGCGCGTACCGCATGCCCAGGCGGTCGACCAGCGAGTCCACCGCGCCGGTGCGGGTGGAGCCGATCTCCAGGGCCAGCGCGAGGTCGCCGGGCAGCTTGACCTCGGCCCGGTACATGCGGACGCCGGCGAACACGCCCCAGACGCTCAGGCCCATGAGCAGGGCGAGCAGAAGTCCCATCGGATGTCCTCCCGGTCTCAGACGTCGATGCGGGACAGGCGGCGGATGAGGAGGAAGCCGACGGCGTACAGCGCGAACGCGACGATCACGGCCGCCTGCCCGGCCGGGGATCCCGTCATGCGCTCCAGGGCACCGTCCTGGACGCCGTCCATGAGGAACAGGGAGCCGACGCCGAGCGCCGGGACGGCGTACGACGTCATGGTGACCTGCGAGAGCTGGGTGCGGACCTCCCGCCGGGTCTCCTTGCGCTCCTCCAGCGTCTCGGTCAGGTTGCGCAGCGCGCTCACCACCTGGCCGCCCGCCCGGTTGGACAGCACCAGCGTGGTGACCAGGACGACCAGTTCGCGCGAGGGCAGCCGGTCCGCCAGCTCCCCCAGCGCGTCCTCCATGGAGGCGCCCATCGCCAGCTGGGCGGAGACCTTGCCGAGCTCCTCGCCCGCCGGCGCCTCCAGCTCCTCCGCCGCCATCCCGATCGCGGTGCGCAGGGCCAGGCCCGCCTGGGTGGCGTTGGCCAGGATGCGCGCCATCTCGGGAAGCTGGTTGATGAACTTCTCGATGCGCTTCTGGCGCTGCCAGTTGAGGAACTGCACCGCCGCCCACGCCCCCAGCAGTCCCGCCGGCGGGCCGAAGAACGGGGCCAGGGCCGCCTGGCCGGCCAGCCACAGGCCCGCGACCGCGGCGAGCATGCAGACGAAGAACTCCCCGGGGGTGACGTCCAGGCCCGTCGCCGCCAGGCGCAGCTCCAGCTTCCTGCCCGCCCTGGTGCGGCGCAGGCGGCGGTCCAGGGCGCGGAAGCGGCGCGGGCGGCCCTCGGCCGTCGTCCGGCCGGTGGCGGACAGGCGGTCGACCAGTGCCTGGCGCCTGGCCCGGCCGGTGGCGTAGGAGTGCACGCCCGCGACCGCCAGGACGCAGGTCAGCAGGGTGGTGCCGGTGGTCAGCGCGATCAGGGTTCGCAGTTCCATGGGGACGGTTCCTACCTGGCTTCTCTGGTGGCCAACTGGTCCGCGGACCGGGCGACGCCGAAGGCCTGGGGGATGGGCTGGCTCGCCATGTAGAGGCGGTCGGCGGTGCGGCGCGGGAGCGGGAAGTACTCGAACGTCCCGTGGACGCGGCCGTCCGGCGTCATCGGCCGGGCGGCGAAGCGGGCCACGGTCACCAGCCGGTACGGGTCGCTGCCCTGGCTGTCGAGCAGGGCGATCTCGGTGATGCGGCGGGCGCCGTCGGCGAAGCGGGTGAGCTGGACGATGACGTCCACGGCGCTGTTGATCTGGTCGTGGAGCGCCACGAAGGGGACCTCCACGTCCGACATCGACGCCAGGGTCTGCAGACGCGTCAGCGCGTCCTCGGCGCTGTTGGCGTGCACCGTGGCCAGCGAGCCGTCGTGGCCGGTCGACATCGCCTGGAGCATGTCGAGGGACTCGCCGCCGCGGACCTCGCCGACCACGATCCGGTCGGGGCGCATGCGCAGCGAGTTGCGCACCAGGTCGCGGATGGTGACCTGCCCCTTGCCCTCGACGTTGGGCGGACGGGACTCCAGCCGGACCACGTGGGCCTGCTGGAGCTGGAGTTCGGCCGAGTCCTCGATGGTGATGATGCGTTCGCTCTCGGGGATGAGGCCGGACAGGGCGTTGAGCAGCGTCGTCTTGCCGGTGCCGGTCGCGCCCGAGACGATGACGTTGAACTTGGCCCGCACCAGGCCCGCCAGCAGGTACAGCATGTGCTCGTCGAGCGAGCCCAGGCCGATCAGCTCCTGGAGCGTGAAGGAGCGCGGGAAGCGGCGGATGGTGAGGGTGGCGCCGGTCAGGGACAGCGGCGGGATGATGACGTTGACCCGCTCGCCGGAGGGGAGGCGGGCGTCGACCATCGGGTTGGACTCGTCGACCCGGCGGTTGACCGTCGAGACGATCCGCTCGATGGTCTGCATGAGCTGGTCGTCGGAGGCGAAGCGCAGCGGCAGCTGCTCGACGCGGCCGCCGCGCTCCACGAAGATCGAGTCCGGGCCGTTCACCATGATCTCGGTGATCGACGCGTCCTCCAGCAGCGGTTCCAGGATGCCCAGGCCCAGGGCCTCGTCGACCACCCGGCGGATCAGCTGCGAGCGCTCCACCGTCGACAGGACCGGTCCCTCGCGGCTGATGATGTGCCCGAGGACCCGCTCCAGCCGGGCCCTGCGCTCGGCCGCGGCCAGCGAGCCCATCTCCGCGAGGTCGATCTCCTCCAGGAGCTTGGCCCGGTAGGAGGCGACCAGGTGGCCGTCCTCGCCCCGGCCGCCGTTCTCCTCGGGGAGGTTGATGCGTGCCCGCAGGCTCATGGGTCCGGTGCTCCTCGTTCGTCGCTGCGTGCGTCAGTGGTCGAGCGGCATGGTCGCCCTCTTGCGCGCCGGGCCGAACTCCCAGCCGGGGACGACGGACGGGATGTCCACGGTGGCGGTGACGGTGACCTCCTCGCCCCCGGCCGCCCCGGTACAGGTGGTTCCGTCGGCAAGCCAGCCGCTGACCGCGCTCGTGCACGCCTCCTGGGCGCTGCCGCGCAGGGAGGCGCTGCGCGCCCCGGCCCGGGCCGCCGTGCCCGCCTGCTGCGCCGTGTACGCGATCAGGCCGAGCTGGACGGCCGCCAGGGCGACGATCAGCAGGATCGGCAGGAACCCGAGGTACTCGATGGCGGCCTGGCCCCGGTCGCGCCTCGCGCGGTCCGCACGGTCGTCGGGCATCTCAGTCCTTCTCCTCCTCGACCGCGCCGGCGTGGCCGCGCACCTCGAACGGGAAGCCGACGGCGCCGGGGAAGAGGACGGGGACCCTGAGCGTCACGTCCGCCGTCACGTAGCCGGTGCCGCCGCAGTCCACCTCGGCGCCTCCCCGCCAGGCCTGCGACAGGTGCTCGCGCCCCGCGGCCTCGCACGCGCCGTCGCGCTCGCCCCGCGCCGCCGCCGTCCCCGCCCGCACCGCCTCGTCCGCCGCGTTGCCCGCGAGCGTGAACGTGTAGCCCACCAGGACGAGCTGCCACAGCACCACCAGCGTCACGACGATCACCGGTGTCATGCCGAGGAACTCGATCGTGACCTGGCCCCGGTCACGGTCCCGTGCGAGGACGCGCCCGCTCATCCCCCACCGTCCTTCCGCCGCCGGAAGCCCACCGATCCCCGGTCGCCCCGGAACCTGCCTGCCCGCTGGGCGCCTTCGGGAACCCTCACCAGGCCCAGCTCGCCCGCCAGGCCCCACAGGGCCTGCTTCACCGCGCTCCTGCTCTCCAGTTCGTGGACGCGCCCCGCGTCCACGACGCTCTGCAGTTCCTTGAAGTGGGCGGGGATCACGGTGGCCGCGACGGCCGTGCCGGTGATCTTCCGGATGAGGGGCGGCTGGATCTCGGTGGCGCGCGTGTGGCGGTTGACGACGACGGTGGTCTCCTCCGCCTTGCGGATCTGCAGCCGGTCCCACATCCGCACCGCCCGCTTGGCGCCCCGCACCGCCACGACGTCCGGGGTGGTGACCAGCAGGGCGGTGTCGGCCATCTCGACGGCGGCGGCCCCGGCCCCGCTCAGCTGGGCGCCGCAGTCGATGACGACGACCTCGTAGCGCGAGCGCAGGGCGCTGACGATCTGGCGGGCGGCGCGGTCGGTGACCTCCTCGCCGCGCTCACCCTCGGCCGGGGCGAGCAGCAGGGCCAGCCCGGTGTCGTGGCCGAACACGGCGTCGGCCAGGACGCGCGGCGAGATGTCCGTGATGGCCGCCAGGTCGACGACGGACCGGCGGAACTGGACGTCCAGGTAGGAGGCGACGTCGCCGGTCTGGAGGTCCATGTCGACCAGTGCCGTGCCGCGGCCCGACGCCTGGGCGGCGAGGGCGAGCTGGACGGCCGTCAGGGTGGTGCCGACGCCGCCCTTGGCCCCGCTCACCGTGACGACCCTGCCTCCGACGCCGGTGAACACGTCGCCACCGGAGCCCAGGTGGCGTCGTACGCCGGCCGACCACTGGGCGACCGCCTGGACGCGGCTGGCCAGTTCCTCGTAGCTCAGGGGCAGGGCGACCAGGCCGCGGGCGCCGTAGTCCATGGCGGCCTGGAAGAGGCCGGGGCTCGCGTCGGAGGTGACGAGGATGACGCCGACGGCCGGGAAGCGCAGGGCGACCTCCCGGACGAGCTCCAGTGCGGGCACCGGGCCGATCCGCTCGTGCACCACCACGACCTCGGGCAGTTCGTCGACGGACTCGGCGGCCAGGCGCGCGAGGGTGTCGACGAGCTGGGTGGAGTCGGCCACCGGGGGCACCGGCTCGGCGTCCGGGAGCTGGGCGAGCAGGGTCGTGATGGACCGGACCGCGTCCGCGTCGCCGACAGCCGGGAGGATCCTGGTGGGCATTGCGGGCCTCTCACTTGTCCTTCGCGAGTTCGTACGTCCGGTCCTTGTCGGGGACGGCCGTGTCGCCGCCGGGCGCGACCAGCGCGAGCCGGACCCGCTGGGCGAACGACTCGGCGTAGGTGATGCGCTGGGCGTCGATGGCGGACAGCGCGAAGGTGATGGGGACGGCGTCGGTGGGCTGCCGGCCCCGGTCGTTCTCGTCCGGCTCGAGCCCGGTGAGTTCGCCGACGTCGAGGACCCTGGCGTTCGTCACGATGATCTTGGACTGGGCGGGGGCGCCCTCACGCTCCCCCTCGAAGGTGGCGTACACGTTGACCGTGGCACCGGGCGTGATCTTCCCCGCCACGCCGGTCGCCGCGTCGATCATGATGGCGACCTCCTGCTGCCCGGGCCGCAGGGCGGGCCGGTCGACGATCATGTCCTTCTGCAGCAGGGAGCCCTCGTGCAGGGTCGTCACGGCGATCTTGCCCCGGATGTCGGCGAGATCGGTGACCGCGGTCCGCGACAGCCACCGCTCGGGCATCTCGATCCTCTCGAACTGACCCGCGCCGAGGGTGGTGTAGGGCGGCACGTCGGTCTTGAGGCGGTACGCGGTGACCTCGGGGCCGACCTTGGACTTCACGTCGTTGATGACGGACAGCACGCCGGCGAACGCGCCGAGGGCGCACAGGACCGACAGGAGCAGGAGTATCACGCCGCGGCGCTGACGGGAGTTCATGAACCGTACAACCTCATTGGGGGATATCGGTCGGGCGGACGGGAGCGGTGCGGATCCGGTGGTGCGGGGCTCACCCGGCGGGCGTCCGGTCCCGGCGGTGCGTCCCCTGGCCGTCGCGCCGGCCGCCGGGGGTGTCGCGTGGGCTCTCGGGGGCGGGCGGTGCGGCCGAGCAGAACACGCACCGGTCGCCGATGACGTCGATGCCGCACCAGTGGCAGGTGCCGCGCCGCACCGACGTGACCAGCTGGTAGAGGACCGACAGGTCGGGCAGGTAGGTGCAGAACTCGATCAGCCTGCCGGTCCCCCACCAGTCCGGGGAGTCGGCGGGCAGCGGGGTCTCGCGCAGCCCGAGCACGTTCCAGGCCGGGGCGAGGGTGCCGGTGACCCAGTCGGACTGGAGCTGGCCCTTGGCGACCAGCATCCAGGTGCCGAACTCCGGCCCGGTCAGCCTCGCCTCGGGGCCGATCCTGACGAGCTGCGGTTCGGGGTGGGCGAGGACGGCGAACTGGCTTCCGGGGACCCAGGACTTGGCGTGCGACTTCAGGCCGACGGGGACCCGGTCCAGGCGGGCGACGGAGTTGAGCAGCGCCCCGCAGTGGAGGTAGTGGACGAGCAGCCGGCCGGCCGAGGCGAGCACGCCGGGGCTGAGGTCGCAGGACGCGAGCTGGCGCAACTGGCGGACCAGGACGGCGGTTCCGAGCGGTGGCAGGTCGGGGCGGAACAGGGCGACGCGGTCGCTCTCCAGGAGGTTGCGCAGGGTGTGCAGGCGCCGCTGCACGGGGGTGGGCGCGGCCCGCGGGCAGACCACGATCACGTGCCCGTGCCGCTCGATCAGCACCTGCAGGTCGGCCAGCGCCTGGTCGAGGGGCCGCGCGTCGATGTCCCGCAGCACGGCGGCGGGCAGGGTTCGTTCGTCCTGTGGTGGCAGCGCCAGGTCGGCGCTGGTCACGGCAATGGCTGTTGGCACGCGCAGCTCCCCGTTTCCCCATGCCCGTCGGCCCACCGGGCGTGACTCCGGTCCACCCCCGTCGACTTCACTGCGTGACTACCTCAGCACTGTATCCACGGCTCTGTGGCCGGAGAACAGCGTTTGTGTAGCTGAGGACCAACTGCCGGTGCACAAGGTGCGCCAAAACGGGGCACGTCGAGCATCTCGCCGGCCCGCTTCGGGGGACGGCCGGGCACGGAGTTGACGGCGGACCCGCGTCCGGGCCCCGGACGCGGGGTGCCGCGGGGCCGTCGCCGCCCCCGCCCGCCCGGTCCCGTTCGGCCTGGACCTCTTGACAGATGAATTGGTCTGGACCAACTTGTACGTCCAGCGGTGGCCGCCGTCCCCATCCCCACTCCCCCACCGGAGGTCCCAGTGGACCGCGCACGCAGACGGATACGGATCTGGTCGGGAGCCGTCACCGCCGCCCTCGCCCTCTCCCTCACCACCGTCCACCAGGCAGCGGCGGCCGACGTCGACAACGCCAGGAACGCCGGCTTCGAGTCCGGCCTGAGCGACTGGACCTGTTCCGCCGGGAGCGGGACCACCGTCTCCTCCCCGGTGCACAGTGGCTCGGCCGCGCTGAAGGCGACGCCGTCCGGGCAGGACAACGCCCGGTGCAGCCAGACGGTGGCGGTGAAGCCCGGCTCCACGTACCGGCTGAGCGCCTGGGTGCAGGGCGGGTACGCCTACCTCGGCGTGACCGGGACGGGCACGACGGACGTGTCGGCCTGGACACCGGACTCGACGAGCTGGAAGCAGCTGACGACGAGCTTCACCACCGGCTCCTCGACGACCTCGGTGACGGTGTACACGCACGGCTGGTATGGCCAGCCGGCGTACTACGCCGACGACGTGTCGGTGTACGGCCCCGACGGGGGCGGCGGCGGTGACCCCGCCCCGACGGTCCCGGCCACGCCGGGCGGGCTGCGCGTCGCCGGCACGACGTCCTCGTCGGTGTCGCTGGCGTGGAACGCGGTGTCCGGCGCGACCGGCTACACGGTCTACCGCGACGGCACGAAGGTGGCGGCAGTGTCCGGCACGTCGGCGACAGTGACCGGCCTGGCGGCCGCGACCTCGTACTCCTTCCAGGTCGCGGCGGCCAACGTGGCGGGCGAGTCGGCGAGGTCGGCGGCGGTGACGGGCCGCACGGCGGCCTCGGACGGCGGAGGCGGCACGGGCCTTCCCAAGCACGCGGTGACGGGCTACTGGCAGAACTTCGACAACGGCGCGACCGTCCAGAGGCTGTCCGACGTGCCCTCCCAGTACGACATCATCGCGGTGGCCTTCGCGGACGCGACCTCCACCCCGGGGGCGGTCACCTTCACCCTCGACTCCGCGGGCCTCGGCGGCTACACGGTGGACCAGTTCAAGGCCGACATCAGGGCCAAGCAGGCGGCCGGCAAGAAGGTGATCATCTCGGTCGGCGGCGAGCGCGGCACGGTCGCGGTGAACGACGCGGCCTCCGCCGCGAACTTCGCGGACAGCGTCCACGCCCTGATGCGGACGTACGGCTTCGACGGCGTCGACATCGACCTGGAGAACGGCCTCAACGCGACGTACATGACGCAGGCGCTGCGGGCGCTGTCGGCGAAGGCGGGCCCGTCGATGATCCTCACGATGGCGCCGCAGACGATCGACATGCAGTCGACGTCGAACTCCTACTTCCAGACCGCGCTGAACGTGAAGGACATCCTCACGGTCGTCAACATGCAGTACTACAACAGCGGTTCGATGCTGGGCTGCGACGGCAAGGTCTACAGCCAGGGTTCCGTGGACTTCCTGACCGCCCTGGCCTGCATCCAGCTGGAGAACGGCCTCGCCCCGTCCCAGGTGGGCCTGGGCCTGCCGGCGTCGACGCGGGCGGCGGGCGGCGGGTACGTGTCCCCGTCCGTGGTGAACAACGCCCTGGACTGCCTGACCAAGGGCACCAACTGCGGCACCTTCAAGCCGTCCCGGACCTACCCCGGTCTGCGGGGCGCGATGACGTGGTCGACGAACTGGGACGCGACGGCGGGCAACGCGTGGTCGAACGCGGTGGGCCCGCACGTCCACGCGCTGCCGTGACGACCTGACAAGGGGCCGGGGGCTTCACCGGCCTCGGAACCGGCCGGGCGCCCGGCTCCCCCGCGGGGGGGGGCCGGGCGCCCGCGTGCTCCCCGGCCGGGGAGCCGCCACCGGTCCGGAAGGGCCCGGAAGGACCTAGAAGAACTCCGACCACGGCTGGTCCCACACCTGCTTCAAGCACAGGACCAGGAACAGCAGGCCCGCGAGGGCCAGCATCGCGTTGCTGACCGGTCCGTTGCGCCACGGGCGCGGGACGCGGGAGGAGTTGAGGAGCCAGAGCAGCGTGCCCGCCAGGAACGGCAGGAAGGCCGCGCCCAGGACGCCGTAGAGGACGATCAGGCGGAAGGGCTGGCCCTGGAAGAGGAGGATCATCGGGGGGAAGGTCAGCCAGAGCAGGTAGGCGCGGAAGGGCCAGGAGCGCTCGCGCGCGCCGGAGGCGACCTCCTCGCCCTTCGCCGCGCCCCTGTCCCGCTGCCGGGCCACGAAGTCCGCGAACATCAGGCTCACGCCGTGCCAGACGCCGATCAGGGAGGTGAAGGAGGTGGCGAAGAAGCCGATCAGGAAGAACTTGGCGGTCGCCGTGCCGTACTCGTCCTCCAGGATGTCGCCGAGCTGGATCAGGCCCTTGTCGCCGCCGGCGATGGCGACGTTCGCCGAGTGGAGCAGTTCCGCGCCGACGAAGAGCATCGCGACGACGAAGACGCCGGTCGTGGCGTAGGCGACGCGGTTGTCCAGGCGCATGACCTTCATCCAGCCCGTGTCGGTCCAGCCCTTGGCGTTGACCCAGTAGCCGTAGGCGGCGAGCGTGATCGTGCCGCCCACGCCGCCGATCAGGCCCAGGGTGTTGAGGACCGAGTCCTTCTCGTCGGGCAGGACGGGCAGCAGGCCGGCGAGGGCGTCGGGCAGGTTGGGCGTGACCCGGACCGCCAGGTAGACCGTGACCACGAACATGACGCCCACCAGGACCGTCATGACCTTCTCGAAGACCGCGTACTTGTTGAACCAGACGAAGACCAGGCCCACCAGGCCGGAGGCGATCGCCCACCACTCCAGGTCCATCACCCCCGGGAAGAGGGCCTGCAGCGGCAGGGCGCTGGACGACATCGCCGCGGCGCCGTAGACGAAGCCCCAGATCACGGCGTAGGCCGCGAAGAAGTACGTGGTCCAGCGGCCGAGGCTCGCCCAGCCGTCGAACAGGGTGCGGCCGGTGGACAGGTGCCAGCGGCCGGCCGCCTCCGCGAGGGAGATCTTCACCAGGCAGCCGACGATCGCAGCCCACAGCAGGGTGTAGCCGAAGTTGCTGCCGGCGATGAGGGTGGCGACCAGGTCGCCGGCGCCCACGCCCGTCGCGGCGACGACGATGCCCGGTCCGATGTGCTTCCAACTCGCCTTGCGCGGTTGATGGTCGTGTGGGGCCTCGGTGTCCCTGGTGTTTCCCGTGGTGTCCGCCATGCAGGTCAAGAAAGCCCAAAGCCGCCGGCCGGACAAGGGGGCGTGCGGGATCTTCACCCGATGCCCGTACGCGCGGGACGCCAGTCGCGATCGCCGGGGGGAGCGCGCCCGCGTGGAGCGGCGGACGCGCCGGACCGGGCCGGACGCGCCGGAACGGGCGGACCCTACGGCTGTCGCCGGCCGCAGCCGTCCGATCCGCACGTGCCGAGCTCGAACCAGACGGTCTTGCCCGGCCCGTCCGGGTGGCAGCCCCAGCGCTGGGCGAGCGCGTCCACCAGGAACATCCCGCGGCCGTTCTCCGCGTGGCCGGCCCGCAGCACGCGCGGGACGCGGCGGTCCGCGTCGGTGACCTCGCAGCGCAGGACGCCGTGCGCGGCGAACAGGGTGAGCCTGAAGCGGCTCGCGGCGTGCAGCACGGCGTTGGCGGCCAGTTCGCCGACGAGCAGCTCGGCCACGTCCGCCACCTCCTCCCGCTCCGCCAGTCCCCACCGCTCCAGGTGGCGCCTCACCTCCGCGCGGGCCTCGCGGGCGGCGCAGGGGCGGGGGTCGTACTCGACGCTCAGGTGGCCCGCTCCCAGGGGCGGCTGGGGGAACGGACCGTACCGGGCCTCGGGGTCCGGGAGATGACCCCCGGAGAGTTGCAGCATGGTCCCAGGGTGGCCCGCGGGGCCGGGGCACCGCAGGGGGAGGACTACCTGCTTCCGTACCTGCCTGCGCGTACGGAGGCGGGGCGGGCTCGTTCAGGCGTACTGCAGGCGGACCGTGGCGCCCCCGGCGTCGTCGCGGATGTCGACGTACGCGCACACCTGGCGCGCGTACCACAGGCCCTGGCCGGGTTCCAGGCCGGTGGCGGGCGGGGGGACGAAGCCGGCGAGCGGGTCCTCGACGCGGCGCGCCGAGCGCAGTTCGCAGACGCAGGCGGGCGGCTCGCCCCACAGCAGGGCGGGGCCGGTGAGCGGGGCGAGGGCCGCCGCGGTCTCGCCGACCGCCGTCGCGAACAGCTCCGCCCGGTCCGCGGGCAGTCCCCGGCCGGCGGCCCAGGCCTGGACGGCGTCCACGCGCGGCTCGGCCAGCGGCCGCGCGTCGGCCGGGGGCGGCGGCAGCGGCGGGACGTCGAGTTCGGCGACGAGCCGCAGCGGGTCCGTGTACGCGTCGGTGTCCGGGTGGGCGCGGCGGGCGGCGGCGACGACGGCGGGGCCGGCGGTGCGGGTGTCGTAGGCGCACAGGGCGGTCGTGGCGGCCGGTGCGAACAGGAGGTTGGCGAGGGCCTCGTAGCGGATCCACTCGGTGGTCTCGCGTGCCGAACGCCCGGCGCGGCCGCTCCAGTCGGGCTCCATCAGCAGGTGGATGCGGCCGCCGGGACCGGCGTGCCCGGCGAGGTGGCCGGCGGCCTGGGCGACGGCGTTGGCCGCGGAGCCGGTGTACCAGTCGGTGTGCGGGATGCAGGTGACGTGCCGGGCGTCGCCGCCGAGCGCGTCGCGCAGCAGGTCCAGGTTGCCGGGGGCGGCGACGGCCACGGGCGGGGGTTCGTCCCGGGCCGCGAGTCCTTCGGCGAGGAAGGGCAGGGCGGCGGCCAGGAAGCCGTCGTCGGTGCCGAACACGGCCATGCGGTGGTCGAACGGGCCCTGGACGGTGGGTTGTCCGGTACTCATGCGGTCCTCCTGGACGGGTGGGTGAGGTGGCGGGTTGCCGGTGTCCCGGGCGCGGGCGGGTCAGCGCTGTGCCGACACCCAGGCGGCGATCTGGCTGCGGTTGCTGAAGCCGAGCTTGCTGAGGATGCGCTCCACATGGCCTTCGGCGGTACGGCGGGCGATCACGAGCCGGTCGGCGATCTGCTGGTTGGCCAGCCCCTCGGCGACCAGGTGGGCGACCTCGGTCTCGCGCCGGGTGAGGCGGACGCCGGGTTCGGCCCGCGCCGGCGCGCCGGCCGGGGGGCCGGGGAGCCGCTGCGGTTCCTGGAGGGCGTAGCCGACCAGTTCCGTGAGGCCGAGGGCGCCGCCGCGCCGGTGCGCCCGCTCGAAGCCGTCGCGCCCGACGGCCCGGCAGACGCGCTCCTCGCTCTCCCGGCGGGCGGCGGTGAGGATGCGTGCGCCCCAGCGGCCGGTGTCGATGTCGGCCCAGACGCGGTCGGCGCCGCCCAGCAGCACGGCCGCGCGCTCGTGGGCGCCGCGCCGCGCGGTGACGGCCGCCAGCAGGTCGAGGGTGAGGGCGATGCCGATGGCGTCGTGGACGGCCGTCTTCAGCCGCAGGGCCTCGCGGGCGTGCCGCTCGGCCCGCCGCCAGTCCTTGCGGACGGTGTGGGCGAGGGCCAGCATCCGCAGGACGTACGACCGCACCCACTGCTCCCCGTGCTCCTCGCACAGCCGCAGCGCCTCCTCGCACACCGCGACGGCCCGCTCGGCCTGCCCCAGGAAGCTCAGGGTGCAGGCGAGTTCCACCCGGTCCAGGCCGACGACGCTGAGGTGCTGGCCGGGCACGCGCCCGCGGGCGACGCTGGCCTCGAAGTGCTCCAGCGCGCCGGACAGGTCGTCGCCGAACAGCCGGATGACGCCGATGACGTACTCGGCGTGGGCGGCCTCGGCGGCCTCCCCCAGGCGGCGGGCGAGGGCCAGGGCGTCCTCGGCGCGGCGGCGGCCCTGGGCGAGGTCCCGGGTGACGGCCGCGAGCAGCCCGGACAGCCACAGGCCGCGGGCCCGCTCGCGGGTCGGCCCGGGGGCGGCGTCCAGGGCCCGGTCGAGCCAGTAGAGGCCTTCGCGGGGCGCCCCGCAGGCGTGCCAGTAGAACCAGAGGGTGCCCGCGAGCCGCAGCCCGGCGAGCTCCTCGCCCGGGGTGGAGAGGCTGTGGTCGAGGGCGGCGCGCAGGTTGTCCTGGTCGGCGCGCAGGCGGGCGACGGTCTCCGGCTGGCCGGGGCCGAACCAGGTCCGCTCGCAGGTGGCGGCCCGCCGCAGCATCCAGTCCCGCTGCCGCCGCCGGGCGGCGGCCTCCTGGCCGGGCACCCGGCGCAGCCGGTCGAGGCCGTAGTGCCGCAGGGTGTCGAGCAGCCGGTAGCGGACCCCGCCGGGTCCGGGCTCCCGGCACAGCACGGACTTGTCGACGAGCCCGGCCACGGCCTCGAGGACGTCCCGGGGGCGGATGCCGCCCGTCTCGTCCCCGCCCTCGCTCTCGTCCCCGCCCTCGCCGTCGTCCTCGTCGACGCTCACCGCCTCCGCGGCCTCCAGGTCGAAGCTCCCCGCCAGCACGGACAGCCGCGCCCACACCAGTTGCTCCTGCCGCGTGCACAGGTCGTGGCTCCAGTCGACGGCGGCGCGCAGGGTCTGGTGGCGGGGCAGGACCGCGGGGCTGCCGGCGGTCAGCAGGCGGTAGCGGTCGTCGAGGCGGTCCAGGAGCTGTTCGACGCCGAGGACGCGCATGCGGACGGCGGCGAGTTCGATGGCGAGCGGAAGGCCGTCCAGGCGCCGGCACAGGCGGGCGACGGCGGCCCGGTTGCCGGCGGTGATCCGGAATCCGGGGACGACGGCGGCGGCGCGGTCGGCGAAGAGGGTGAGGGCGGGGTAGCCCTCGGCGGCGGACAGGTCGCCGTCCGGGTCGGGCACCGGCAGGGGCCGCACCTCCATGAGGTGTTCCTCGGTGAGGCCGAGCCGGTGGCGGCTGGTGGCCAGGACGCGGATGCCGGTGGTGCCGCGCAGCAGGGCGGCCGCCAGCTCCGCGCACGCGTCCAGCAGGTGCTCGCAGTTGTCGACGACGAGCAGCGTCCGCCGGTCGCGCACGTGCTCGACGAGTGCGGCCAGCGGCGGCTGCGCGGAGTGGTCGTGCAGGCCGAGCGCGCAGGCGGCGGCGAGCGGGACGAGGGCCGGGTCGCGCAGGCCGGACAGGTGGACGAAGCGCACGCCGTCGGGGAAGGCGCGGGCGACGCGGGCCGCGATGCGGGCGGCGAGCCGGGTCTTGCCGACGCCGCCCGGCCCGGTCAGCGTCACCAGGCGGGCACGTGCCAGCAGTTCGCGTCCCTCGGTCAGTTCGCCACGCCGGTCGACGAAGCTGGTCGTCTCGACCGGCAGGTGCCGATCCCGTCGTGGCGCTGATCCGCCCATGATCAGCCAGTCCTCTGGGGTGTGGTCCCGGGGGCCCGGACGGTCCGGCCCCCTTGCGCGAACCCCTACTCTTCCCCGAGTTCCGCCCCGGTGCACGCGCGGGTCACACCCGTGGGTGGACTTCGCCCGGGAGAACTCGCCCGCCCGCTTCCCCGCGTACACTGCGCGGCCGTTTCCCCACGGGTTCAGGCCATCGGCGCTCCGCGCACTATTGACCTGCTCATGCCATCAGCAGAACGATGAGCGCCACACCCGCACCAGCACGTCGCACGGACAACCCCACCTCCCACAAGGAGATTTCATGCGACTTCGCATACGAGGCTCAGGCGCCCGCACCGGCAGACGCACCGCCGCCCTGGCCGCACTGCTCGCCCTCGCCCTCGCGGCTCCCCTCTCCGCGACGGCCCCGGACGCCACCGCCGACAGCGCCCGCAGGGCCGCTCCCTCGGCCGAGGACGTCCGCCAGTACGAGGTCCACCTGCACTCGACCGCCGAGGACCGCACGGCACTCCAGCGCGCCGGCGTGACCGTCGACGAGGTCCACGGCCACGGCGTCGTGGTCTCCGGCCGCGCGGGCCAGATCGAGAGGCTGCGCCGGCTCGGCTACGACGTCACACCCCTGGGCGCGGCGCCGGACCGGTCGGGAGCCGCGGACGACGTACGGCTCTACGACTTCCCGTCCGCCGACTCGCGCTACCACAACTACGCCGAGATGAACGCGGAGATCGACCAGCGCCTCCAGGCGTACCCGGCCATCATGAGCAAGCGCGTGATCGGCAAGTCCTACCAGGGCCGGGACATCGTCGCCGTCAAGATCAGCGACAACGCGGCGAGCGACGAGAGCGAGCCCGAGGTCCTGTTCACCCACCACCAGCACGCCCGCGAGCACCTGACCGTGGAGATGGCGCTGTACCTGATCCGCGAGCTCGGCGCGGGGTACGGCAGCGACCCGCGGATCACGAACCTGGTGAACAACCGCGAGATCTGGATCGTCCCGGACATCAACCCGGACGGCGGCGAGTACGACATCGCCACCGGCTCCTACCGCTCCTGGCGCAAGAACCGCCAGCCCAACTCCGGTTCCTCGTCCGTCGGTACGGACCTGAACCGCAACTGGGACTACCGGTGGGGCTGCTGCGGCGGCTCCTCCGGCTCGACGTCCTCCGAGACCTACCGGGGCTCCGCGCCCGAGTCGGCGCCCGAGGTGAAGGTGGTCGCCGACTTCGTGCGCAGCCGGGTCGTCGGCGGGGTGCAGCAGATCAGGGCCGGCATCGACTTCCACACCTACAGCGAGCTGGTGCTGTGGCCGTTCGGGTACACGTACTCGGACACCACGACCGGGATGACGGCGGACGACAACGCCGCGTTCAAGGCGGTCGGGCAGAAGATGGCCGCGAGCAACGGGTACACGGCCGAGCAGTCCAGCGACCTGTACATCACCGACGGGTCGATCGACGACTACCTGTGGGGCGCGCACAAGATCTTCGGGTACACCTTCGAGATGTACCCGAGCTCCAGCTCCGGTGGCGGGTTCTACCCGCCCGACGAGGTCATCGAGCGGGAGACGTCGCGCAACCGGGACGCGGTGCTGCAACTGCTGGAGAACGCCGACTGCATGTACCGGTCCATCGGCAAGGAGGCCCAGTACTGCCGGTAGTTACGCGCCGTCCTCGAAGTAGGCGTCCAGGACCGCGTCCAGTTGTGCGTCCCACTCCGCGAAGCGGCTTCTGGCCGGCGCCTCGATCTCGATCGGGTACCAGCGCCGGTCGGGCGTGTGCACGGTGACGGTGAACCGCTTGCCGAAGCGGGCGGTCTCCGTCTCCACCGCCGCGATCTCGTCCCAGCGGAACTCGCACTCCTGGTCGTCCAGGGCGAGCCGCACGCCGCGCCGGTCGGCGACGATCCGCGCGCGGCGGTCGGCCGCCTCGAAGACGGGGCCCTCGGGAGCCTCCTCCGTCCCGGCGGAGTCCTCCTCGGGGGCCCCGTCCGTCCCGGCGGGGTCCTCGTCCCCGGCGCCGGAGGTCTCCCCGGCGCCGGAGGACTTCCCGGCGTCGGTGGTCTCCTCGGCCTCCTCGGCCGTCCCGGACGCGGGCGGGGTGATCCCGGGGACGAAAGCCGGGTCGAACCCGGCGCCCGTCAAAGGCGTCAGGGGATCGCCCTCCAGGGGCTGGCTGCTCGAACCTATGCGCTGCTCCACAGCGGAGCAGTATGGTCCACGAACCCGTGCCGGGCACAGCCGACCCCTGCATCGTTATACGAAGAGGCTCAATCCGGCCGCCACCGCGAAACCCGCCACCGACAGCACCGATTCCAGCACCGTCCACGTCCTGAGCGTGTCCCGTTCGCTGATGCCGAAGTACTTGGCCACCATCCAGAAGCCGCCGTCGTTGACGTGCGAGGCGAAGATGGAGCCCGCCGAGATGGCCATGATGACCAGGGCGACGAAGGCCTGGGAGTGGTCGCCGCCGGCCAGCAGCGGGGCCACGATGCCCGCCGTCGTGACGATCGCGACCGTCGCCGAGCCCTGGGCGACGCGCAGCACCACGGAGATCAGGTAGGACAGCGCGATCACCGGCAGGCCCACGTCGTTGAAGGTGTCCGACAGGGCCTGGGCGACGCCGCTGGCCTTGAGGACGGCGCCGAAGACGCCGCCCGCGCCCACCACCAGCAGGATGTTGCCGACCGGCTTGAGCGAGGCCGTCGAGACGGTCTCCAGGGACTTGCGGGACCAGCCGCGCCGGATGCCCAGCAGGTAGTACGCGAGGAACAGGGCGATGGTCAGGGCCACGAACGGGTTGCCGAAGAACTCGATCACCGAGCGGGTCGTGGAGGGGTCGAGGGCGATCGAGGAGAAGGTCGCGGCGAGGATCAGGACCAGCGGCGTGCCGATGATGCCGAGGACCGTGCCCAGCGCGACCGGCTGCTCGCGCGGCTCGGTCCCGGCCGCGCGCTGTTCCTCGACCACCGCCCGCCGGGCCTCCTCGGCCGCCTCCACCATGTCCTGGGGCACGGCCACGAAGATGCGCCTGCCGATCCAGGCCGAGAACACCCAGGCCGCCGCCACGGCCGGCAGTCCGCAGACGACGCCCATGAGGATGACCCAGCCGAGGTCGACGTGGAGCAGGCCGGCGGCGGCCACCGGGCCGGGGTGCGGGGGCAGGAAGGCGTGGGTCACCGACAGGCCGGCCAGCAGCGGCAGGCAGTAGAGCAGGATGGATCTGCCCGAGCGCTTGGCGGCGGCGTACACGATCGGCGCCAGGACGAAGATGCCGACGTCGAAGAAGACCGGGACGCCGAAGATCAGGCCGGTCAGGCCCATGGCGAGGGGCGCGCGCTTCTCGCCGAACAGGCCCAGCAGCCGGGAGGCGAGGACCTCCGCGCCGCCGCTGACCTCCAGGATCGCGCCGAGCATGGTGCCCAGGCCGATGATGATGGCGACATGGCCGAGGATGCCGCCCATGCCGGACTCGATGGTCGACACGGCGTCCGACCGCTGGACCGTGCCGAAGAGTTCGGTGACCGACAGGCCCGCCGCCAGGCCGACGGCTATGGAGACGGCGAGCAGCGCGACGAACGGCTGGAGCCGCACCTTGATGATCAGGAGGAGCAGGAGGGCGATGCCGAGGGCGGCGACGGTCAGCAGACCGGCCGTGCCGTCGACGAGCAGGAGCAGTCCGCCGGTGTGGGGTGGTGCTTCGGCGGGGGCGGACGCGGCGAGCGGATGGAGCATGGGGGTCCTCTGGGTAAGGGCATACGGCTTTCGGGCAGGGGGGATCGCGGCGCGGCGCGCCAGGGGCGCCGCGCCTCACGGTGTGCGGGGGTCGGGAGTCGGGGTCGGGGGTGTCAGCCGAGGACGGCGAGCGCGTCGATCTCGATGAGGAGTCCGGCCGGGAGTCCCACGTAGACGGTGGTCCGGGCGGCGGGCGGCTGGGTCAGGCCCTGCTCCTCGAAGTACGCGTCGTAGATCTCGTTCATCTCGGCGAAGTGGGCGGTGTCCGTCAGGTAGACGCGGATCATCATCACGTCGTCCCAGCCGGCGCCGCCCTCCTGGAGGATCGCCTTGACGTTGGCGAGGGTCTGGAGGGTCTGCTCGCGCAGGGTGGGGCCGGCGGGCGTGGGCGGCCTGCCCTCCTCGGCGGGCAGGAAGCCGACCTGTCCGGCGACCTGGAGGATGTTGCCCTTGCGCACGCCGTGCGAGAACTTCGCCGGCGGGGTGGTGTGGGTGGTGGGGACGAGCGCGGTCTTCTCGGTCATGCGGTGCCCTTCGCTGGTGTTCTGCCGGAGTACTCGCCGCTGATGGCGTCCGCCGTACGGCGCACCAGCGGGAGGAGGGTGAGGAGTTCGTCGGCGGTGACGACGACGTTCGGCGCGGAGACCGACATGGCGGCGACGACCCGGCCGTCGGCGCCGCGGATCGGTGCGGCGACGCAGTTGATGGACTCCTCGTGGCCGCCGAGGTCGGTGGCCCAGCCCTGTTCGCGCACCTTGGCCAGTTCCTTGAGGAAGGCGTCGGCGTTCGGGGTCGAACGGGCGGTGTACGAGGGGTAGTCGAGCTTCTCCGCCACCGCCCGCCGCTCGTGTTCGGGCAGGTCGGCCAGCAGCAGCTTGGCGACGGCGGCGACCGTGATGGCGACGGGCTTGCCGATCCGGGAGTACATCCGCACCGGGTAGCGGCTGTCCACCTTGTCGATGTAGAGGACCTCGTCCTCCTCGTACACGGCGAGGTGCACGGTGTGGCCGCACTGCTCGTTGAGGCGGACGAGGTGGGGGTGGGCGATCTCGCGGACGTCGAGGTTCTCCATCGCCTCCTGGGCGAGGGCGATCAGCCGTGCGCCGAGGCGGTAGCGCTGGTCGGACTGGCGGTAGACGAACCCGTGTTCGTGGAGCGTGCGCAGCAGCCGCAGGGCGGTGGACTTGTGCACGCCGAGGCGGTCGGCGACCTGCCCGAGGTCGGCGGGGCCCTCGGCGAGCAGCGGCAGGATGCTCAGCGCGCGGTCGACGGTCTGGCTCATGGCGTACGTACCTCCTCCTCGGCCCGCTCCACGGCGTCGGTCCACCCGGGGCCGAGTCGAAGTCTCCCCCACGCCGTGTCGTCGAGGGCGGCCAGCCGGTCGGCGCGGTCGCGCCAGGAGGGGCGGCGCGGCGGGGGTCCTGCCGGGCGTCCGGCCCCGGGGGCGGCTCCGGGGGCCGGGTCCGGGTGCCGGGCGGGCGGCAGGGCGAGGTCGCCCGGGACGGTGAGCGCGGCGGCGGCCATGAGGTGGCCGTGGCGCAGGCGGTCGCGGACGGGCAGCCCGCGCAGGGTGGCGGACAGGAATCCGGCGGCGAAGGCGTCCCCGGCGCCGACGGCGGCGACGACGTCGACGCGCGGGGCGGGGACGTGGGTGACGTCCCGCCCGTCGAACACGGTCGCGCCCGCGGCGCCCTGCTTGACGACCAGCACCTCGGGTTCGGGCAGCGCGGCGCGGACGGCCTCGGCGCCGCGCAGTCCCCAGGCCTCGTCTTCCCCCACGAACACGATGTCCGCCCCCCGTGCGAGCTCCAGCAGCACCCGGGAGCCGTCCGCGTCCGGCCACAGGCCGGGGCGGTGGTTGACGTCGAAGGAGACCAGGGGGCGGCCGGGCCGGCGCGCGGTCAGCTCGCGCATCAGTTCCAGGCAGCCGCCGGACAGCGCGGCGGTGATGCCCGACAGGTGCAGCACGCGCCCCGCGCGGACCGCGTCCAGGTCCACGTTCCCGGCCGTCATCGCCGAGGCCGCCGACCCGGCGCGGTAGTACGCCACCTCGTGCGCGTCGGTGGCCCGGTCCCCGGCCGTGCGGAAGTAGACGCCCGTGGGGCGGTCCGGATCGCGCCGGACGTACGACACGTCGACGCCGTAGGCGCCGACGGCCTCGACGAGGTGGTCGCCGAACCCGTCGGCCCCGACCCGGCTGACCCATCGCGCGGGGTGGCCGGCCGCCGCCAGGACGCACGCCACGTTGGACTCCGCGCCCCCGATGGACCGGTCGAAGGAGGGCACGTCGGCCAGGCGGCCCGGGCGGGTGGGCAGGAACGTGACCATGGACTCGCCGAGCGCGACGACGTCCACGACGTCGGGGGCGTTGCAGGGTCCGGTGGTGGTCACGATGGTCGTAGCTCCTCGTCGGCTGCGGGGCGCGGCTTCCGTTGACCCCGCGTGGCCGAGATGTTAGACAGCGTTGAGCGACATACGCAATGAATGTTGCATCCCATGCAACACCGCTGATCAGGGAGGCTCCATGACAGCCGGCACGACCTCCGACGCCCTCGCCCGCCTCGCCGGGGAGCGCGTCGACCACCGTTTCAAGGGCCTCCCTGCGGACGCCGACGGCCTGACCGTCGGCGAGCTGGCCGCCCAGCGCCGCAACCTCTTCACCGACGGCTTCACCACGCCCGTGCTCGCGCTGTCCGCCGAGCGCCTGGAGCACAACCTCGGCCTCATGGAGACGTACGCGGCCCGCCACGGCCTGGCCTTCGCGCCGCACGGCAAGACCTCGATGGCCCCGCAGCTCTTCCACCGCCAGATCGAGCGCGGCGCGTGGGGCATCACGCTGGCGGTGCCGCACCAGGTGCGGGTGGCGCGGGCGTTCGGCGTCCGGCGCGTGTTCCTCGCCAACGAGCTCGTCGACGCGGCGGCGCTGCGCTGGATCGCCGCCGAGCTCGACGCCGACCCGGACTTCCGGTTCGTCTGCTACGTCGACTCGGTGCGCGGGGCCGGGCTGATGGACGCGGCGCTGCGCGGCGTCTCCCGTCCCCTGGACGTCGTGGTCGAGCTCGCCGCCGGCGAGGGCGCCCGCACCGGCGTGCGCACCGAGGCGGAGTGCGCGGCGGTCGCCGACGCGGTGGCGGCCGCCCCCACGCTGCGGCTGGCGGGCGTGGCGGGCTACGAGGGCGAGGTGCCCGGGGCCGACCCGGACAGGGTGCGCGCGTGGCTGCGCCGGCTGGTCTCCCTGGCCGCGGAGTTCGATGGGGCCGGGCGCTTCGCGGCGGTGGACGAGATCGTGGTCAGCGCGGGCGGCAGCGCCTGGTTCGACGCGGTGGCCGACGTCTTCGCGCAGATCCCCGAACTCTCCCGGCCGGTGCTGCGGCTGCTGCGCTCCGGCGCCTACGTCTCGCACGACGACGGCCACTACCGCAGGCTGACCCCCTTCAACCGCGTCCCGCGGGAGGGCGCGCTGGAGCCCGCGTTCCGCCTGTGGGCGCAGGTGGTCTCCCGCCCGTCCCCCCGGCAGGCCTTCGTCAACGCGGGCAAGCGGGACGCCGCCCACGACCTGGACCTGCCCGTCGCCCAGGTCGTACGGCCCGGGGGCGGCGGCCCGGAGCGCCCGGCCACCGGCGTCTCGGTCACCGCCCTGTCCGACCAGCACGCCTGGCTGCGCACGGAACCGGAGGCGGAGCTGGAGGTCGGCGACTGGCTCGGCATGGGCCTGTCCCACCCGTGCACGTCCTTCGACAAGTGGCCGCTGATCCCGCTCGTCCGGGCCGACGGCACGGTCGTCGACTACATCCGTACGTTCTTCTAGGAAGCCGGGGAGGCTCGTCTCGTGGAAGACCTGGTCATCCGGGACGCGGAGGTCGTGGACGGCTCCGGCGCCCCCTCGTACCGCGCCGACGTCGTCGTCGACGACGGGCGGATCGTCTCGATCGTCAAGGAGGCGGCGGCAGCGGGCTGCCAGCGCCCCGGCGCCGTGCGCGAGCTGGACGCCGAGGGCCTGGTCCTCTCCCCCGGCTTCATCGACATGCACGCCCACAGCGACCTGGCGCTGCTGCGCGACCCCGACCACGGCGCCAAGGCCGCGCAGGGCGTCACCCTGGAGGTCCTCGGCCAGGACGGGCTGTCCTACGCCCCCGTCGACGACCGCACGCTCGGCGAGGTGCGCCGGGCGATCGCCGGCTGGAACGGGTACGGCGACGACATCGATTTCGACTGGCGGTCGGTGGGCGAGTACCTGGACCGGCTGGACCGCGGGATCGCCGTGAACGCGGCCTACCTCGTCCCGCAGGGCACGGTCCGCGCGCTCGCCGTCGGCTGGGAGGACCGCGCGGCCACGCCCCGGGAGCTCGACCGGATGCGGCAGCTGGTCGCCGAGGGCCTGGAACAGGGCGCCGTCGGCATGTCGTCCGGGCTGACCTACACCCCCGGCATGTACGCCGGCGACGCCGAACTGACCGAGCTGTGCCGGGTGGTGGCGCGGTACGGGGGCTACTACTGCCCCCACCACCGCTCGTACGGGGCGGGGGCGCTGGAGGCGTACCGGGAGATGGTCCGGCTGACCCGCGAGGCGGGCTGCGCCCTGCACCTCGCCCACGCCACCATGAACTTCGGCGTGAACCGGGGCCGGGCGCCCGAACTGCTGGCGCTGCTGAACGAGGCGCTGGCCGCCGGGGCCGACATCAGCCTCGACACCTACCCCTACACGCCCGGCTGCACCACGCTCGCCGCGCTGCTGCCGAGCTGGGCGAGCGAGGGCGGCCCGGAGCAGGTCCTCAGGCGGCTGGCCGACGACGCGACCGCCGAGCGGATCCGCCTCGACCTGGAGGTCACCGGGTCGGACGGCTGCCACGGCGTGCCCGTCGAGTGGGACACGGTCGAGATCTCGGGCGTCGGCGACCCCGCGCTGGCGGAGTACGTGGGCCGTACGGTCCGGGAGGCGGCGGATCTGCGCGGCGAGGCACCCTGGGCGACCGCCCGCCGGCTGCTGCTGGCCGACCGGCTGGCGCCGACGATCCTCCAGCACGTCGGCCACGAGGAGAACGTGCGGGCGATCATGCGCCACCGCGTGCACACCGGCGGCTCGGACGGCATCCTCCAGGGCGCCAAGCCCCACCCGCGCGCCTACGGCACCTTCCCGCACTATCTCGGCCACTACGTGCGGGAGTCGGGCGTGCTGTCGCTGGAGGAGTGCGTCGCGCACCTGACCTCGCGCCCGGCGGCCCGGCTGCGGCTGCCGGACCGCGGACTGGTCCGCGAGGGGTACCGGGCCGACCTGGTGCTCTTCGACCCCGGGACGGTGGCCGCGGGCTCCACCTACGCGGAGCCGCGCGCGCTGCCGACGGGCATCCCGTACGTCCTGGTGGACGGGCGGTTCGTGATCGAGGACGGGCGGCGCACGGACGTGCTGGCGGGCCGGGCGGTCCGCCGCACCCCCGTACGGCCCGGGTGACCGCCCGTCACGCCCTGCCCCTCCCTACGGCTTGGGCAGGGTGCACCCGCTCGCGCCCAGGTCGAGCTTGCCGTCGATGCCGAAGCAGGCGGGGAACGGGTGGGTCTGCTGGGCGTAGTTGATGCCCTGACGGACCGTCACGGTGCCGTTCTCGTCCACCTCGCAGGGGTTGTCGACCGTGCACCGCCCGCCGTCCTCGTTGCCGGTGTTGTTGACGGCGACGACCCTACCGGTGGCGGTGTCGACGACGGGCGAGCCGGAGGTGCCGCCGACGGTGTCGCAGGCGGAGGTGTAGCGGACCGAGTCCTTCCAGGTCCAGTCGCCCTCCTTCAGGCGGTACACGAAGCCGTCGACGGAGCAGGTGTAGATCCGCTTCCAGTAGCCGGAGACGACGCTGATGGAGGTGCCGGCGGCCGGGCGCGTGTCCTGGAGGGTGAGGGCGTCGATGCCGTACGCGCTCCCGATCTGCCCGTAGGTGCGGGTGAGCTGGTACACGGCCGCGTCCGTGTCGGTCATGGTGGCGTACGCGATCTTGCTCGCGCGCAGCG
Source organism: Streptomyces sp. NPDC052701 (assembly GCF_040678355.1). Classification (NCBI taxonomy): domain Bacteria; kingdom Bacillati; phylum Actinomycetota; class Actinomycetes; order Kitasatosporales; family Streptomycetaceae; genus Streptomyces; species Streptomyces sp. NPDC052701. The sequence goes on along the minus strand of NZ_JBFATO010000008.1, from coordinate 68,075 downwards.
TCGCGACCCGGGTGCCGGCGGAGTCCAGCAGGCCGAAGGAGCGGCTGGAGGCCCGGTCGACGACGACCTCGCCGGGTGCCGGGAAGCCGGTCTCCAGGCAGTGGCCGTTGGTGAGCACGAGCGCCGGGTCGTCGTCCTCGGAGTCGGGCATGCGGACGAGCGAACCGGAGCAGTTGCTGAGCGAGACGGTGCCGGCGAAGTCCACCGCCCGGGCCGGCGGCGCGCCGGCCCGGGACAGGTTCGCCGTGGTGGACGTGACCACGTCGCGGACGACCGACGTGATCGTGCCCGTGTCCGCGCCCGGGTCCGTGCCCGTGGCGGTGGGCTCGGCCGCGAACGCGGGGGCCGCGCCCGTCCCGGACGCCACCAGGGCCAGGAGGGCGGCGGCGAGAGGTTTTCTCATGCGGGGGTCCCCTCTTGAAGACGGGGGCGGCCGGAATCCTCCGGCCGCCCACTCGCTTGTCATGCGCATTGTGAGGGGGTGGGATGGTGCGCACAAGGAGCCGTGACCGGACCGGAGCCGGCCGGTTCGACACGGCCACTGCTCGTCCACGGGGGTTCACGAAGGCCCCCCGGTTTCCTCACTTGGGCTTCTTGGCGCCGCCCCGGCCGTGCCCGGGCCTGCCGTCCCCGCCGCCCGGGAGCGGCGCGGCTGAGGCGGAGGCGGAGGGCGCGGCCGCGGTCGCGGTCGCGGTCGCGCCGGCGGTGGGCGTCGCCGCGGGCGGGGACGCCTCCGCCGTCCGCCCGGAGGAGGGATCCGCCCCCTCTCCGGCGGGCGAACCACCGGCGGGGACCGACGGGCCCGCGGACGCCGTGCCGGCCGGCTCCCCGGCGCCGGGCGGCCGGCCGGCCGCCGGGTCCGGGGGCGACGCGGATCGCGGCGCCGGCTCCGCGGCGGCGGACGTCGCCGGATCCCCCGCCGCCGGACCCGTGCGGTCGTCCCCGTCCCGGACACCGCCGGACGGCGATCCCGGGAAGGAGAGCCCGGCGATCAGCGCGACGGCCGACACGGCGCCCAGCGCCCCGGCGGCCACCGCCGCGCGGCGCGAACGTCCGGCAGCGGGCTTGCGCCGGGCGCCGCGCCCCGGGCCGCGGCGGTCCCGCTCCGGGCCGGGAGCGCCACCGCCCTCGCCGGGGCCGGTGCCGTGCCCGCCGGGGTGGCCGTCCGCCACCGCGGGCAGCTCGACCGTCCCGTCGTAGGCGTTCTGCCAGCCGTGGGCGGCCGCCGGGTCCGCGTACTCCTCGTACGCCGGGGACGGGGCGGCCTGCGGGTGGTACACGTTCGGCCGCACCCGGTGCCCGCCGTCCGCCGGGTGCGCGTCGCCGGGGTCGTACGCGCCGCTCGCGCCGTTCTCGTACCGAGGTGGCCTGGACATGGCGGCGGATTCTAGGGACAGGAGGGGGCCGCGGGACAATCGTCGGCGATATCCACCCAAACCTCCCCGTCTCGCGTGGTGGAAAACACGACCCAAGGAGCGTTACCGGGCCGTAAGCTCCCAGACATGCAGGTGATCCAGTCGACCAAGCTCGCCAACGTCTGTTACGAGATCCGGGGCCCGGTGCTCGAGGAGGCGATGCGGCTGGAAGCTGCCGGTCACCGCATCCTCAAGCTGAACACCGGCAACCCGGCCGCCTTCGGTTTCGAGTGCCCGCCCGAGATCCTGGAGGACATCCTCCGCAACGTCTCCACCGCACACGGCTACGGCGACGCCAAGGGCCTGCTGGCCGCGCGCCGGGCGGTCGTCATGCACAACCAGACCATCGGCATCGAGACCGACGTCGAGCACGTCTTCATCGGCAACGGCGTCTCCGAGCTGATCGTGATGGCGATGCAGGGCCTGCTGGACGACGGCGACGAGGTCCTCGTGCCGGCCCCGGACTACCCCCTGTGGACGGCGGCGGTCTCGCTCTCCGGCGGTACGGCGGTCCACTACCGCTGCGACGAGCAGTCCGACTGGATGCCGGACCTGGCCGACGTCGAGCGCAAGGTCACCGACCGCACCAAGGCGATCGTGATCATCAACCCGAACAACCCCACGGGCGCGGTCTACGACGAGGCCGTGCTCAAGGGCCTGACCGACATCGCGCGCCGCCACAACCTGCTGGTCTGCTCGGACGAGATCTACGACAAGATCCTCTACGACGGCGCCACGCACACCCCGACCGCGGCGATCGCCCCCGACCTGCTCACCCTGACCTTCAACGGCATGTCGAAGGCGTACCGGGTGGCCGGCTACCGGGTCGGCTGGATGTCGATCTCCGGACCGCGCGCGCACGCCGACTCCTACATCGAGGGCCTGACGATACTGGCGAACATGCGCCTGTGCGCGAACATGCCGGGCCAGCACGGCGTGGTGGCCGCGCTCAGCGGGCGGCAGACGATCAACGACCTCGTGCTGCCGGGCGGCCGGCTGCGCGAGCAGCGGGACACGGCGTACGAGCTGCTGACCCAGATCCCCGGGGTGACCTGCGTGAAGCCGAAGGGGGCGCTGTACCTCTTCCCGCGCCTGGACCCCAAGGTCTTCAAGATCAGGGACGACCGGCGGATGGTCCTGGACCTGCTGCGGCGCGAGAAGATCATGGTCGTCCAGGGGACCGGCTTCAACTGGCCCGAGCCCGACCACTTCCGGGTGGTGACCCTGCCGGCGGTCACGGACCTGCGGGACGCGATGGGCCGGATCGGCCGCTTCCTGGACGGCTACGGCCAGCCCTGACGGCACGGCTCGCCCGCCCTCGGCAGATACGGCGTCCGACTTTGAGGGCAGCTCAACTTTAGACGAAATCTAAGCTAGGATGGCTTCCCGTAAGCACTCAGGAGGCCATCCATGTACGAACCGATCCGCAGCAAGTCGGTCCACAGCACGATGGCCGGCACGTCCTCCGACTTCCCCCACCGGTCGCGTGAGGAGGAACTGGACATCCAGCTCGCGGGCCACCTCGCCGCGCTGCTCGCCGTCACCGACGAGCTGCGGGCGCTGCAGCCGTCGGCCGACCTGGAGGCCGCGGCCGAACGGCTCGCCGGGCAGGTGGCCCGGCTGCGGGGCGGACGGACACCGGCCCGCGCGGCCGGCCACGCCCGGCGCGAGCCCAGCGTGCCGGCCCTGCACCGGCGGGCGCACACCCTGGCCGCCCGGGCCCTGGTCGTCGCCGCCTCCCGGGCCGACACCGCGGCCGCGATCCTGGCGGCCGAGCGCATGGACGCGCACACGGCGGCCCTGGAGCCCCGCGAACTCGCGTCCCACTGAGCCCTCCGCCGAGGGGCTCCCCCGAACGGCCCCGGTCCGCGTGCACCCGCAGCGACGCGCGGACCGGGCGCCACACACCGCGCCGACGGGCCGCCGTCCCTGCGGCGGCCCGTCCCGTGCGACCGCCGTCAGCCGTCGCCTCCACGCACGGGCGGCACACCGTCCCTCCACGACACGACACCGGTCCCCAGAACCGCGACCGGGTCCCGGGAACCGGCGTCGCGCGAGGCTCTCAACCGGCCGTGAACCGCCCTGAACCGGCCGTGAACCTCAGGATCCCGGCCGAGGCCCTCGCGACCGGCGCGGTGCGCCGGTCAGCGCCACTCGGGCGGGATGCCGGCCAGCTGTTTCAGCAGGTCCCAGTCCCCGGGCCTGCTGGAGGGGGAGTGCCACTGCGCGCCGTGGCCGACCCAGTATCCGCGGTAGTTGCGGATTCCCATCACGCTCGTGTCGGAGAGGTCGGATTCATTGCCGCAGCACGGGCAGATGGCGTTCGTCGGCCAGCCGTGCTCCCAGAAGAGCTCGCCGTCGTATCCGCAGACACGGCAGACGGTCTCCTCCTCGGGACCGGGTGGCTGTTGTTGTCCCGTCGTCATGTTGTTGCTCATTTCAGATCCTCGCACCTAACGTTCACGCTGCCCCTGCGCCCGCAGGTAGTCCTCGAGCGTGGGCCAACGGTTGGTGTCGAACCCGCGCGGATTGCTCGGGCTTCTCGGTGCGGGTCGGTTCATCGTCTTGGGGAGCCCGTCCGCATCGTACGAGGCGAGCGTGTTGGTGTTCTTGTCGTAGACGACGTACCCGGCCGAGTTCCCGTTCCTGTCGTACCGGTCCCAGACCCGGTAGCCTGCCGGAGGCGTGGGCGAGTCGGCCACGGAGCGGTACCTGTGGGCGAGCTCGACGTACTCGCTCGCCGAACGGAGCTCGGGGAACTCTGCCCGGTGCCTGGACCAGTGCTGCGCAGCGCTCTGGGCGTGTCCGGACCTCCGGCCGGCCGCCCAGATGTGCGGAACCTTGCCCTGGGCCTTCTGGGCCTTGGCGAACGCCTCGACGGCTGTGAGCCCGGTCTTGCCCCACTTGCCGGCGGTCGCTCCCCAGCCGAGGAACGGAACGGCCGCGGCACACGACAGGCTTGAATTGAAGGCGTCGTCCTCGGCCGCGTACCAGCCACAGTTGAGCAGGTCAGCGACCTCGCCGGCGCCTGGGATCAGGCCTCCGGCGTCAAGGATGAGATGACCGGCGTCGCTGACGTAGTCCCACCAGTCGGCCTCGTCCTCGGCCGCCGCGTCGGCGAAGGTGTCCTCCATCTGCTGGAGTTCCGCCGTGGCCCGGCGTTCCTCCGCGTTCCGGCGCCGCTCCTCGGCCTCCTGTCGCAGCTTCTCGGCCGTGGCGAACCATGCCTCGACCGCCGCCTTGTCCGCGGCGGCGGAGTCCTTGCCCGCTGCCACCGCCGAGGCACGGGCGGCGTTGGCCGCCCGCCAGGCCTCGTTGGCGGAGCCGGCCGCGGCATGGGCGGAGGCCTCCGCGCGTGCCGCGGAGTTGCCGGCGTCACGGGCGGCGCGGTGGGCGTCCGCCTCGGCCTTGCGGGCCACCTTGGCGGACTCCGCCGCCTTCGCCGCGGACGCCTCGGCGTCCTTGGCCGACTGGCGGGCCTGTTCCGCGTACCGGTCAGCCTTCTTGGCGGACGCGTCCGCCTCCCTCGCCCAGTCCGCGGCCTCCTCCGCCGCCTTGCGGGCTTCGGCGGCCGCCTTGAGAGCTTCGGCGGCGTTCTTCTGGGCGGTCGCGGCGGCACCGTCGGCGGAGGAGATCAGCCGTTGGACACGGGCCACATGGGTCGCTGTGAGCAGATCCTTGCGCCGGGCCTGGTACTGGCCGACCTCGATGAAGGCGTGCAGCAGCTGCGGCGGGCCCTCCAAGGCGATGCGCGCGGCGGCCTTCATCTCGGGGCCCCCGGTCTCCAGCAGTTCCACCGCGTGGACCCGCTCGTCATCGGTGCGGGCTTTGAAGTAGCCGGTGGTGATGAACTCCCGCAGCTTGTCGGGCGAACCGGAGGCGAGGGCCGCCTGCCCCGCCTGCTTGACGCCGTTCCCGGCGCCTTCCATGAGCTGTACCACCCGGACGCGGTAGTCGTTGGCGGCCGCCTCGTGCTGGCCGGTGCGCAGGAATGCGTCGATCTCGGCGGGAGTGCCGTCGAGTGCGGCCTCGGCGGCCTGGCGCACGTCAGCCGATTCGGCCTCCAGGGCGAGGCGGGCGACCCGCGCGTACTCGTCCTGCTCGCTCGCCGCCTTCCAGCCGTCGCGGATGTAGTCGATGACCTGCTCGTCCGAGCCGGCCAGGGCGACCTCGGCCGCGGCGGCGCTCCAAGGGCCGCGGGTTCTGGCGATGTGCAGCGCCACCTTGCGGGCCTTGGCGGCCGCCTCGGCGCGGTCGGTGGCCGGGTCGGCGACCTCGCGGGCGAGCCGCTCGGCCTCCTCGTCGAGCCGCTTCGCCTCGTCAGCGGCCCGCCGCTCCTCGGCCCTGCGCTGGTCCTCGCGGGCCTTGAGGGACTTGGCGCGCTCGATGGCCGCGGCGGTACGGGCGGCGAGTTCGGCGGCCTCGACCTCACTGGCCAGATCGTGCGTAGTGCGGGCCTTGGCGACCGCGGCTGCCGCGTCGTCCGCCGCCTGCTTGGCCGCGTTGGCGTGCTTGGTGGACTCCGCGGCGGCGTCGGCCGCTTCGCCGGCGTGCTGGGCCGCCTCGTCCGCGGCCGTCGCCGCCTTCTCGGCGTGCCCGGCGGCCGAGTTGGCCGCGTCCCGCGCCTCGTACGCGGCGGTGGCGGCCCTGCGGGCGAGGGCCTCGGCCCGGTTGGCCGCCTCGGTGGCCGCGGCGGCGTGCCGACGGGCTTCGGCCGCCGCCGCTCTGGCCCGGGCGGCCTGGGCGGCGGACACGTTGGAGTATCCGCTGGCCTCCGCCGCGGCGTTCGCGGCGGCGTCGGCGTTGGCGCCGGCGCCGGCGGCGGCCTTGGCCGCTTTGCCGGCTTCGGTGGCGGCGGTGCCTGCGAACTCGGCTGCCTCAGCCGCCTTCCTGGCGCCTTTGGCCGCGTCACGGGCGTCCTCAGCCGCCTTGCGAGCGGCGGCCGCCTTGCTCGCGTCGGAGGCGGCGGCAGCGGCGGCGCCCCGTGCCCGGGAGGCCGCCTGTGCGGCTGCGGCTGCGGCGGAGGCGGCCTGGGAGGCCGCGTTGGCGGCCACACGGGCGGAGGTGTTGGCGGCCTGGGCCGCCTCGATGGCCTCCTGGGCGGCACGGGCCGCGCCCTTGGCCGCGTCTGCCGCCCGTCCTGCCGCTTGAGAGGCCTTCTGGGCGTCGTCCTTGGCGGCCTCGGTCTCCCTGGCCGCCTTCTGCGCCGCCTGCTTGGCAAGTGCCGCGGCGGCGGTGGCACGCTCCGAGGCGTCCTTGGCGGCCTCCGTCTCCTTGGCGGCCTGGCGCCCGGCTTCCTGGGCGAGGTCGGCGAGTTCGGCGACGGTGGCCTGTTCCTGGTCGCGGGCCCGTGCGATGTGCTGGCCCACCTCCAGGAACTCGCGGATGTCCTCGGCCGTGCCGTTCAGGGCGAGCGCGGCGGCCTCCCGGGTGGCCGGGCCGCCGGTGGACATGATCTGAACGGTCTGCACCCGGTGGTCGTTGTCCCGGGCGGTGTACTGACCCTTGTCGAGGAAGGCGCGGATGTCCTGCGGCGAGCCGTTCAAGGCCTTCTCGCCGGCCTTCTTCACGCCGGGCCCCCCGGCGGAGATGATCTGTGTGACCCGGACCCGCAGGTCCTGTTCGAGCGGGGCTTTCCAGCCGTCCTTGAGGAAGGCACGGAGTTCTTCGGGGGTGCCGGCCAGCGCCTTCTGCGCCGCCTCGCGTACCCCGCGCCCGCCTGCGGAGAAGATCTGGACCGTGGCCACCCGGTCGTCGGAAAGCTGAGCGATGTCCCTTTCGTGGTCCAGGAACTCACGGACATCGGCGTCGGTGCCCGTCAGAGCGGCCTCGGCGGCGGCCCTGACGCCCGGGCCGCCCGTCTTCCATAACTCCAGCACCCGGCCGCGGTCAGTGGCCGGGATGTGGTCGGTGGAGCTGCCGTAGTCGTCCCAGTCCACGACCTCGTCGGCCCTGGCCGGAGCGGCTGAGACGAGTCCGGCAAGAAGTGCCGGAACGAAGCCCAAGCACAATGCGCGTGCCGCCCGCTGCATCCTCTTTCCCCCGTGTCGTGGCTGTTGCTTGCGCGCCCCCAGCGCGAACGCGCTAGCGCGCGTCTCCCCGGCGCGGAGGCTCGTTCTTCGTATCAAGGAAGAAACGCCCATCCATGTTGGTCGCCGGCAATTCCCCTTGCCGGCTGCCGAATTTCGGCGCGGAGAGCATATGTGGTCATCCCCCGTCGAGCGGTAGGGCAATTGTTGGCCGGGGTACTGATATGAGCCATGTGACCGGGGTGACGACGCGGCCGTGATGCCCGGGCGGGGCGAACCGGCGGCGCCGAGGCAGGCTGCGATCCCGTCGGCGAGCTCCGCTCGCGGAAGTTGCCGGTCGGAGCAGCAACGCCTGGTCCGCAGTGGCGATGCGCCAGGCCCTGGCGGACGGCGGGGCAGGGGATGGCCTGCTGCAAGCGAGCGTCACCGGGGTGCCGACGCAGACCACAGCACCCCGCCGGCCGGGCGCGAACAGCCCGCGGGGTGCAGAGGGCCCGGGCCCCGCACGCCGTTGTGCAGGGCCCGGGCCTCAGGGGGCACCGCGGCCGGCCGTGACGATGTAGCTGGTCAGGGCACTGTCGGTGAACCGGCCGCGGAGTACTGGGTGGGCCGGGGTCAGCCCAGGCGCTCCACCAGCGCGCGGTACTCGTCCCACAGTTCCCCGGGCGTGTGGTCGCCGAAGGTGTTCAGGTGGTCGGGGATCAGGGCGGCCTCCTCGCGCCAGACCTCCTTGTCGACCGTGAGCAGGAACTCCAGCTCGGAATCGGCCAGTTCGAGGCCGTCGGTGTCCAGGGCCTCCTTGGTCGGCAGGATGCCGATCGGGGTCTCGACGCCCTCGGCCCTGCCCTCCAGGCGCTCCACGATCCACTTCAGGACGCGGGAGTTCTCGCCGAAGCCGGGCCAGACGAACCTGCCCTCGTCGTTCTTGCGGAACCAGTTGACGTAGTAGATCTTCGGGAGCTTCGACTGGTCCTTGTCCTTGGCCACGTCGATCCAGTGGGCCATGTAGTCGCCCATGTTGTAGCCGCAGAACGGCAGCATCGCGAAGGGGTCGCGGCGCAGCTCGCCGACCTTGCCCTCGGCGGCGGCGGTCTTCTCGCTGGCCACGTTGGCGCCGAGGAAGACGCCGTGGTTCCAGTCGAAGGACTCGGTCACCAGGGGTACGGCGGTGGCGCGGCGCCCGCCGAAGAGGATCGCCGAGATCGGCACGCCCTTGGGGTCCTCCCACTCCGGCGCGATGATCGGGCACTGGGAGGCCGGGACGGTGAAGCGGGCGTTGGGGTGGGCGGCCGGCGTGCCCGACCCGGGTGTCCAGTCGTTGCCCCTCCAGTCGGTGAGGTGGGCCGGGGGCTCCTCGGTCATGCCCTCCCACCACACGTCGTTGTCGTCCGTCAGCGCCACGTTGGTGAAGACCGAGTTGCCCCACAGCGTCTTCATCGCGTTGGCGTTGGTGTGCTCGCCGGTGCCGGGGGCGACGCCGAAGAAGCCGGCCTCGGGGTTGATCGCGTACAGGCGGCCGTCCTCGCCGAAGCGCATCCAGGCGATGTCGTCGCCGACGGTCTCGACCGTCCAGCCGGGGATGGTCGGCTCCAGCATGGCGAGGTTGGTCTTGCCGCAGGCGCTGGGGAAGGCGGCGGCGACGTACTTGGACTCGCCGCGCGGCGGGGTGAGCTTGAGGATCAGCATGTGCTCGGCGAGCCAGCCCTCGTCGCGGGCCATGACGGAGGCGATGCGCAGGGCGTAGCACTTCTTGCCGAGCAGGGCGTTGCCGCCGTAGCCGGAGCCGTAGGACCAGATCTCGCGGGTCTCCGGGAAGTGGGAGATGTACTTGGTCCGGTTGCAGGGCCAGGGGACGTCCTGCTGCCCGGGCTCCAGCGGGGCGCCCAGGGTGTGCACGGCCCTGACGAAGAAGCCCTCGTCGCCGAGTTCGTCCAGGACGGCCTGTCCCATGCGGGTCATCGTGCGCATGGAGACGGCGACGTAGGCGGAGTCGGTGATCTCGACACCGATCGCGGACAGCGGCGAGCCGAGGGGGCCCATGCAGAAGGGCACCACGTACATGGTCCGGCCGCGCATCGAGCCGCGGAACAGTCCGCCCTCGCCGCCGGAGCCCTGGAAGATCTCCCGCATCTCGGCGGGGGCCTTCCAGTGGTTGGTCGGGCCGGCGTCCTCCTCCTTCTCGGAGCAGATGAAGGTCCGGTCCTCGACGCGGGCGACGTCGGTCGGGTCGGAGGCGGCGTAGTAGGAGTGGGGGCGCTTGATCGGGTCGAGTTTCCGGAAGGTGCCCTTCTGGACGAGTTCCTCACACAGTCGCTCGTACTCGGCTTCGGATCCGTCGCACCAGACCACGCGGTCCGGCTGCGTCAGTTCCGCGATCTCGTTGACCCACGAAATCAGTCCCTGATGGCTGGTGGGGACGGTGGGAGCCGCGATGTCGCGCGCCACGATTGCTCCTAAATGAGGGTTTTTTGGTTTGGAGGCCCCGTGGGGGCTGCGACCCGGATGCTTCGTGGTTCGATCCTCGGCGCTCATCCGGTGCCGACCGCACTCATTTGATCATCCGACGAGAGCGCCCATCTGTCCAGAGGGCCGCACAGGTGAGCGGCGTGATGATGGCCACGGTTTTCCCACTGCTTTGCGTGCACGTTGAGCGCGCATGACCGTTTCTTTGCGTGACGGCCTCCCGGCGGACGTGAGACGATCACCGTTGCCCGCCGGCCGAGCCGTCGCACCGCTCCGTAACCTACGGTTCCGTAGGTACCATCGGGACATGACTGCGTTCGCCCCCGACGCGCCCCCGGACACGCCGGCCGACGGCCGCGGCCCGGCGGCACTCACCCTCCCCCACCCGGTCAAACCCAAGCTGCGCGGCTGGCTCCACCTCGCCATGTTCCCGGCCGCCCTCGTCGCGGGCCTGGCGCTGACCGCCCTCGCCGACTCGCCCCGCGCCCGCGTCGCCTGCGGGATCTACGCGCTGACGGCCTGCCTGCTGTTCGGCGTGAGCGCGCTGTACCACCGGGGTGACTGGAGCCCCCGCATGGACGGCGTCCTGCGGCGCCTGGACCACTCGAACATCTTCCTGATCATCGCGGGCACCTACACACCGCTCACCCTGCTGCTCCTGCCGGACGCCAAGGGCCGGTGGCTGCTGTGGGGCATCTGGACCGCGGCGGCCGCCGGCATCGCCTTCCGCGTCTTCTGGGTCGGCGCCCCCCGCTGGCTCTACACGCCCTGCTACATCGCGATGGGCTGGGCGGCGGTGTTCTTCCTCCCCGACTTCATGCGCGCCGGCGGCGTCGCGGTCCTGGTCCTGGTGATCGTCGGCGGCCTCCTCTACAGCGCCGGCGGGGTGATCTACGGGCTCAAGCGGCCCAACCCGTCACCGCGCTGGTTCGGCTTCCACGAGGTGTTCCACTCCCTCACCCTGGCCGCCTTCGTCGCGCACTACATCGGGATCTCCCTGGTGGCGTACTAGGGCCTGTCGGCGGACTCCCGTCGTCCGCCCGGAGGGCGGGCCCCGCGGCGTCAGGTGCGTGCTCCCGGTGTGCCGGGCGCCGGCCCTCGTACCGGATGTACTCGGGCCCGCGCCCGGTGCGGTGAGAGGGCGTGCAGGGCGTCGCGGGACGGGCGGGAGTCCGACGACAGGGCCGGCCCCCCTCGCGGGCGCCTTCCAGGCCACGGCTGCCCGGCCGTGGCCTTTCTCGCGCACCGTGACCGGTCCAGCTCGCCCCGGGCATCGAGTTCGTCCAGGACCAGGCGGTGGAGCTTGGCCCGCACCCGGGCCTCGGTCCACTCGGTGAACCGCCGGAAGGCCGTCTCGCCCGACAGCCCGAAGCCTGGTGGCAGTTGGCTCCAGGTGCAGCCCGAGGCTACCCGCCCGAGCACCGGATTCTGCCGCCCGGGCGGGCAGCCACTGGGGCTGGGCCGTCCGCGTCAACACGGAGAAAAGAACAAGGGGCTCCCCGTTCGGAGCGCACTACGACTTCGCCAGGAACGGGTCGATGGCCGCCCAGGTCGCGTCGGGGGCTTCGAGGTGCGGGAGGTGGCCGGCCCCGGGGATCTCGGCGAACTGTGCGCCCGGCACCGCACGTGCGACGGCCCGCCCGTATGCCGGCGTGACGATTCTGTCGCTCTCACCCCACACCATCAGCGTCGGGACGTTCACCGCGCCGAGCCGGCCGAGGAGCGCCGGGTCGCTCATGCTCGTGCCGGCGAGGGCGGTCATCGTGCGTCCGTTCGCCTGCTGGATCGCGCGCTGTTCGTCGGTGAAGCCGGCCGGGTCGACGTATCCGCGCTCCGGGTTGTGCCAGGCGGCCTCGGCGAGCTCGCGGGCGTCGAGGGCGAAGAAGTCCGCGATGGTCTCGCCTTCCACGACCGCCCCGACGCCATCGATGTCGACCACGGCCCCGATCAGTCCTGCGTACCGCTCGTCGTGGGCGGCCTGCACCGCCATCTCCAGGGCGATCCACCCGCCGATCGAGGACCCGGCCAGCACGACGTCGTGCTCCTCGTGCTCGAGCAGGCGCGTGAGGTAGGCGGCCGCGAGCTGCGCGACCGTGGAGATGGAGTCGGGGCGCGCTGTGCCCTCCCAGCCGGGATGCGTCGGTGCGAACACGTGCAGGGTGGCCGCAAGGTGTCCCACGATGGGCGCCACGGTCCGGGGCCCGCCGCCACCGTGCAGGACGAGTGCCGTGCGCGACTCGGGAGCACCGGCCTGAACGACAGGAAGGTCCTCGGGAAGCGAGACGTTCATGATGCTCCTCCTTGAATCAACATGTTTATCTAATAATGTTGATACAGTAGCACCATGACGACCGACCTCGAGGCCCTCGGACTGGCGATCAAGCGTGCGCAGTACCGAAACCACCGGACGATGGATGCCGCGCTGCGCGAGATCGGGGTCAGCCTCGTCCAGTGGGACGCCCTGCGCGCCATCGACCGCATGCCGGGGGCCTCGGGGCACGAGCTCGCCGTCGCGACGTTCCAGAGCGACCAGGCGTTCGGCACCCTCGCGAGCCGCCTTGTGGACCGTGGGCTGATCACTCGGTCCGCAGGCCGCGGCCGACGTCTCGAGCACACCCTCACCGAGGCCGGGAAGGAAGCACTCGCAGAAGGGCGACGGCTGTCGATCAGCGTGCTGCAGGACCTCTTCGCACCTCTCGACGAGGCGCAGCGCGCAGAACTGCTTCGATCACTGCGGGAACTCACCGGGAACGCGTGATCAGACATCAAGAAACCGGCGATGACGATCCACTGCAGGTGAAGGCGGCCTCTGGGTTCCCGGGCGCCCCGGACGTGGCCGGGCCGGGGGCCGATGCCCGACAATGACCCCCATGACCCCGGCACGTACCCCTCCCTCCGCCGACCGTCCCCGGCTGGGGCTCCGGGAGCGAAAGAAGATCAGGACCCGGACGGCGATCCGCGACGCGACGTACGCGCTGATCGGGGAGCAGGGGTACGACGCCACCACGATCGAGCAGATCGCCGAACGCGCCGAGGTGTCACCGTCCACGGTCCTCCGCTACTTCCCCGCCAAGGAGGACATCGTTCTCACGGACGAGTACGACGATGCCATCCTCCGGGAGCTGCACGGCCGGCCCGCGGACGAGCCGTGGACCGACTCCCTGCGGTACGCGCTGCGCAAGGCCGCCGCCCGCGCCACCGCCGAGGAACCCGGGATCACCCGGCTGCGGTGGCGGCTGGTGGCCGAGGTCCCCGCCGTGCGCTCCCGGATGGCGCAGAGCATGTCGGTCACCGGCCGGCTGCTCGGGCAGGCCCTCGCGGAGCGCACCGGCCGGGCCCCGGACGGCCTGGAGGTGCGGGTCCTCACCACGGCGCTCATGGGCGGCCTCATGGAGGCCTTCCTGTACTGGGCCGAGCACGGCCACCGGGAGAACCTCCAAGACCTCGTCGACCGCGCCCTGACCGTCATCGAGCAGGGTCCCGGCCGGGGAAACCCCTGAGCCGGGCTCCCTCCCGCATGGCATCCTGACCGGGTGACCGGTCCCGAGATCCACATCGAGTTCGCTCCCCAGCTGCGCCTGTTCGTCCCCCAGGCCCGGGACACGGGCGCCCTGCGGACCGCCACCGACGGCGTCTCCAGCCTGGGCCACGTCGTCGAGTCCCTCGGCGTCCCGCTGACCGAAGTGGGGATCCTGGTCGTGGACGGCCGCGAGGTGCCCGCCTCGCACGTCCCGGCCGCGGGCGAGTCGGTGAGCGTGCACACCGTCACCCGCCCCCAGCGGGTGCCGGGCGCTCCCCTGCGCTTCCTGCTCGACGTGCACCTCGGCACCCTGGCCCGCCGCCTGCGCCTGCTCGGCGTGGACACGGCCTACGAGTCGACGGACATCGGCGACCCGGCGCTGGCCGCCCGCTCGGCGGCCGAGAAGCGGGTCATGCTCAGCCGCGACCGGGGCCTGCTGCGCCGCCGGGAGCTGTGGGCGGGCGCGTTCGTCTACAGCACCCGGCCCGAGGAGCAGCTCCAGGACGTCCTGGACCGGTTCGGTCCCGAGCTCAGGCCCTGGACCCGCTGCACCGCCTGCAACGGCCTGCTGAAGCGGGCCACCAAGGAAGAGGTCGCCGACCAGCTCAAGCACGGCACGCACCGCACGTACGACGTCTTCGCCCAGTGCCGGGAGTGCGGCCGCGCCTACTGGAAGGGCGCGCACCACGAGCAGCTCGTGGCCATCGTGGAGCAGGCGGTGAGCAGGAGCGCCCAGCGCGGCTGAGCACGCGGGCCGGCCCGCGCCCCCCGCGTGGCAGCCGCCGCCCGGCCTGCGGCGCGCGGTACCGGGCCGTCCCCGGTCCGGTCCTGTGCGGTTTCCCCGCCGCCTCCCGCAGCCGCCCCGCCGCCGGGCCGCTCGCACCGGTGCGGCCCCGCCCCGGTGGTCGCCCGCCGGGTCCGGGGCCGTGCGGCGGGGCGCCCGGCTCACACCGGGCGCGGCGGTCCTCAGCGGCGCCCGGCGTCCCCCTTCCCGCAGGCGACGCCGTCCCGGTCGCGGTCCAGGCCGAGCGGGTCGTCCCCGCCGTTGACCTTCAAGCGGCCGTAGTCGTTCCTCTCCAGCCAGGCGCAGCGCGCGGCCGTCGTGTCCCCCACCTCCGCCGGGAACGCGGTCGGCACGCACACGTCGGCCGAGCCGTAGTGCCGGTCGCAGCCGGAGATCACCGGGCTGACCCGCTGCGCCTTCCGCTTCTTGCCGGGCCCGGTGACCTTGCCCTTCGGCGCGTCGGCGAAGTCGTGGACGTGCGCGGAGGCCTCGGCCGCCCCGAGCGCCCGCGGGCCCGCCAGGTGCACCCACTCCGCCACCGAGGGCACGCCGTTCGCGTCCACCGCGAAGAGCATGTACCAGCCGGGCGGGGCCAGGTCGGGGTTGCTCGTGACGTTGAGGTCGACGTTGTTCCCGTCCACCGACAGCGGCAGGTCCACGAACCGCTGGTTGGGGTCGGAGGAGTGGGTGACGGCCGCCGGGCGGATCAGCTCGGCCTTGGCGACGGGCCGGTCGACGGTGATGCGCTGGGTGTCGCCGTAGGTCCACTCGGTGTCGGTCACGGAGGTGATCGCGGGGCGCGGGCCCTTGAAGAGGTAGGGCGGGCTGTAGACCGACACGTCGTGGTTCCAGGTGCCGTTGCCCGGGTTGTCGCCGGTGGTCATCACCCGGCCGTCCGGCATCAGGAACGCCGACGAGTGGTAGCCGCGGGCCTCCGGGTCGACCGCCACCGGGTCGAAGGTCTCGGTCTCCGGGTCGAACAGCGACGTCTCGAAGACCGGGTCGGCCCGGTTGTGCAGGCCGCCGCCCGTCTCCAGCACCTTCCCGTCGGGCAGCAGCACGACGGAGAGGTACATCTTGCCCTGGTCGCCGGTCTGCGGCACCGGGCCGTCGCCGAGGTCGACGGTGCCCTGCGGGATCGGGGGCCCGGCGACGTACCGCGGGTCGGGCTGCTTGAGGTCGACGATGTCGGTGAGGCGGTTGGCGTCCGGGTTGGAGTCGATGTTGCCGCCTCCGAGGGTCAGCACCCTCTGGTCCTGCGCCGGGGGCAGCAGCACGCTCGCCGACTGGTCGCGCTCGTCCTTGTTCCGCAGGCCGGGGACCTGGGTGATGGTGTTGGCGTCGTAGTCGTAGATCGCCGAGCCCGTGCCCGGGATGTTGTTGCCGAAGACATGGCTGCCGGAGTAGAAGAGCCGGCCGTCCTGCATCAGGATCATCGACGGGTACAGGCCCCAGAACGACCAGGTCTGGTTGACCCGTCCCGTCGGCAGCCACCGCTGCTCGGCCTCGGACCACAGGTCGGCGGTGACCGAGCCGGTGGAGTCCTCGCGCAGTCCGCCGAAGGAGATCACGTCGCCGTTGCCGAGGACGGTCGCCGACGGGTACCAGTGCCCGTCGTTCATGTCGCCGGTCCTGGTGTAGGTCCCGGTCTCCGGGTCGAAGACGTAGGAGTCCCGGTAGCCCTGGTAGCCGACCCGGCCGTCCGCCGTCGGGTAGCCCTTGTTGCCGCTCATCACCAGCACGCGCCCGTCCTGGAGCTGCACGTGCCCGGCGCAGAACATGTCCTTCGGCGTGGGGATCACTTCGTAGGAGCCGTCCGCCGGGTCGTAGACGGCGGACGTGAACGTGCCCGCCGCGAACATCGACTCGTCGTTGCCGGAGCCCGCGATCAGCAGCACCTTGCCGTTGTGCAGCACGACGGCGTGCATGGCGCGGACCGGGTTCCTCGTGGGGAGCACCTGCCAGCTGCCGTCGGCGCACTGTGCGGCGGTGCCGGTGCACCGCGGCGGCGGGACCGGGTCGGCCACCTGCTCCATCGTGTAGTCGTCGGTGGTGGCGGAGCCGGTGCCGTAGACGGAGACGCCCCAGCTGATGCGGTCGGTGCCGGCGGGGACCTCGGGGGTGCGGACCGCGGCCCGGGTCCAGTCCCCGGCCGTCTCCAGCGTCTTCAGGTCGGTCCAGTACTGCCAGCCGGCCGTCGTGTCGTGCCGGAAGAGGGTGACGGCGGCGTCCGGTGTCGTCGTCTTGTACCAGAGGCCGAGGTCGTACTGCCTGCCCGGCGTCACCACCGGGGCGCACTCGGCGGACTCGGTGATCAGGGCCTTGCGGTCGCCGTCGACGCGGCGGGTCAGCTCGACCTTCATGGCCGTGTCGCCCGAGTGGGCGTCGGTGGTGGCGGTGAAGGCGAAGTCGTTGTCGCCCCAGCCGGACTTGTTCCAGCAGTGGGGCATGTCGCCGGTGCCGGCGGTCTCGAAGCCGGGGTTCCTGATGAGGTTGGCGGCGGAGGCGGACGGGGGCGAGGCCAGCAGCAGGCTCCCCGTGAGGGCCGCCACGGTCAGCAGCGCGGTTCTTCCACGGCGTCTGTTCACACGGTTCTCCTCGGGGTGCGGCTGCCGCGCAGGGACGCGCGGCCCGGCCGGCCGGCCTCCCGGCCCCCGCGCGGCAGGTAGACCAGCGCTTCGGTGGCCGCGAAGCGCAGGACGAACGTCGTCACCAGCGCGAGCGCGGTGGCGGACAGCGCCCCCATGCCGAACCGGTGCACGAGCAGCGCGATCAGCGGGATGCGCAGGACGAGGTCGGCGTTGGCGAGCAGCGCGAACCGGCCGGCCCGGTCCCACCCGCTGCGGTGGCGGCGCCGCTCGCGGAACAGCAGGTGCTCGATGAGCAGGAAGTTCCAGGCGACGCCGAACTGGTTGGCGAGGATCTCGGCCGGCAGGTAGTGCATGCCGAGGGCGGTCAGCGCCCACAGGCCGAGCAGGTTCGGCAGGAACCCGCTCAGGCCGATCAGACCGAAGCCCGCCATCCGCGCGACCGGTGAGGCGGTGCGCAGCCCGGCCAGGTGGCGCAGGAAGCGCAGGCCCTCCCGCGCGGTCGACTTGGACTCCCCGGCGAACCGGTCCTGGAAGACGAACGGCACCTCGGCGACCGTGCGGGGCCGGCTGCGGACGGCGAGTTCGAGCAGGATCTTGTAGCCCAGGGGCTGCAGCGCCTCCGCCGTCACCGCGCTGCGGCGGATCGCGAAGAAGCCGCTCATCGGGTCGCTGATGCCGTGCAGCCGGCGCGGGAAGAGCGACTTGGCCAGCCAGGTCGCCGCCCGTGAGACGGCCACCCGGTAGCCGCCCGCGAGCCCGGCCCGGCTGCCGCCCTCGATGTACCGGGAGGCGACCACGAGGCCGGCGTTCGCCCGCTCGCCGGTGGCGACCAGCTCCGGCACGAGGGAGGGCGGGTGCTGGCAGTCGCCGTCCATGACGACGATCCAGTCGGACGTGGCGGCCTTCATGCCCTCCACGACCGCGCCGCCGAGCCCGCCGGCCGGTTCGTCCCGGTGCAGCACGGCGACCGGGAAGGGGCAGTCCTTCGCCGCGTCCCGGACGACCTCGGGGGTGTCGTCGGTGGAGTCGTCCACGAAGACCACCTCGCACGGCAGCCGGGACGGCACCGACTCGGTGATCCGGCGCAGCAGCTGCCGTACGTTGCCGGACTCGTTGAAGGTCGGGACGACGATGGTGACGGCGCCCGGTTCGGGCACCCCGGCCGCGTCGACGGCCGGGTCCCCCAGCTCGCCGGGGACGGTGGATTCGTGGCTCATCGCGTGCCTCCGGCGGTCGTCCGGTTCGGGGTCTGGACGCGGCGGATCTCGACGCGGTCCTCACCGGTGCCGAAGACGGCGACCGGTGTCGAGTGCTCGATCGCGGCCCTGACGTTGGGCAGGTCGACCGCGTCGCGGCGCACCGTCGGCGAGGCGACGACGTAGTCGATGTCGCGCCAGCCGCCCGGCATGGTCCTGGTCACGGCCGGGTCGAGGTCGGCCTTGTAGAACCAGATGGCGCCGAGCCCGGGCCGGTACCCGGCGTGCACCAGGTCCAGCCACAGCGCGTCGTCCACCAGGACCCGGGTCCCGCGCGGCTCGGCCACCTCGGTGGCCAGCCACCTCGCGGCGGCCCGGTAGGGGGCGTTGGCGTCGGCGGTCACGGCGGTGCGGTCGCCGTCGTACCAGCGCGGGACGACGTGGGCGCCCGCGGCGAGCGCCAGGGCGGCGGCGAGCGCGTACCGGGCCGGGCCGGCGTACCGGTTCCCGGCCTTGGACCGCCGGCGGTGCAGCACGGCGTGGGCGACGGAGGCGCAGCCGCCGGCCAGGACCAGGGCGAGGAACGGCAGGGCCTGGATGACGTACATCGCGGGCAGGTAGCCGTTCGGGCGCAGGGCCAGCGCGGCGAGGATCGCCACCGCGAGGGCGGGTCCGGCCAGGGCGCGGGCGGTGACCGACCAGCGCCGGGTGGCGAGCAGCAGCAGCGCGCCCGCCAGGCCGCCCAGCGGCAGGACGCGGTCGTAGTACAGCCACGACCGGAGCACCCCGTACGAGCCGGAGCCCGGGTCGAGGACGAAGCCCGAACCGGGTCTGGTCATCTGGTACCGGATGCCGTCCCAGAGGGAGACGTGCCCGCCGCCGGGCAGCAGCTCGCCCTTCAGCAGGGCGAACAGCGGGTAGGAGAAGCCGATCAGCGCGCAGGCCGTGACGGCGCCGGTGAGGGCGAACTTGCGGGTGTCCCGGTGGCTGTGCCGCCACATGGTGACGAGCAGGGCGGGCAGGACGACGAGCATCGTCTCCTTGGTGAGGACGGCCGTCGCCGCGGCGATGCCCGCGCCGAAGTGGTGCCAGAGGTGGCGGCTCGGGGAGGCGGCGAGGGTGAACGCCAGCAGCGTCCACATCACCGCGAGGTTGTCGAGGAAGATCTCGCGCTGGAGCACGACCGACAGCGGCGAGAGGCCGAAGAGCGCCATGGCCAGTCCGGCCGCCCAGCGGGGCAGGGACAGCCGGCGGCCCAGCACGAAGACGAGGACCGCGCTGATGCCGCCGATCACCAGCATCGCGGCGCGCATGGTGCCCACCGTCATCGACTCGGGGCTGATCAGCGCGGGTATCCAGGTCAGCAGGGCTATCTGGATCCAGCCGAGGGGCGGGTGGTCGTACCAGTAGGTGTAGTGGGCCAGGCCCCGGCCCTCCTGGACGGCCCAGGCCTGGGCGAGGTAGGTGCCCTCGTCGTCGCTGAGCGCCGGGTAGTCGGCGATGTTCCAGCCCTGCACGGTGAGGACCGCCACGAGGAGCACACCGCACAGGATCAGGTCGGGCCGGGACGAGCGCAGCCGCCTCGGAGGCGCTGTCCGGCGGGCCGGACCGGCCGTGGGCGCGGGCTGCCGCTGCGCGGGGACCTGGGCCGTGGTCACCGCGGGGAGGGTGGAGGTCACGCGGGAACGTCCTCTCGGAGGTCTCGGCTCTCCGGGAGGTCCCGGCTCGCTTCGGCTTCGCCCAGATGCGCGCCGACGTGCGTGGTCAGCTCCCAGTCGTTGCGTCCGCGCTGCTCGCGCCACACGGCGTGGACGGCGGCCCCGGCGAGGAGCACCTGGTAGAAGGGGCCGCCCACGACGAGCTTGAGGTAGTGGACGAGGCGGACGCGCAGGCCGTACTGCCGGCCGAAGTCGTGCAGTCCGACGACCTCGAAGACGAAGGTGACCAGGGCGGTGACGGCCGGCAGGAAGGTGACGAAGGCGATGCCGACGGGCACGTCGAGGAAGAGCGCGACCGCCGCGTTCAGCGGGATGACGATGCCGGTGAACGCCTGCAGGAACGGCGTCATGAGCGTGTAGCGGGCCAGTAATCGCTGCCCGAACGTGGGCAGTTGCCGCCAGTCCTTCTTCCGGTACACCTGGAGGAAGCCCTGGTTCCAGCGGGTGCGCTGCTTCAGCAGCGACATCAGCGAGCCCGGCGTCTCCTCCCGGGTCACCATGTCGGAGTCGTAGGCGACGACGACCTTCTTGCCGGTGCTGGACAGCCGCACGCCCAGGTCGCAGTCCTCGGCCAGGCAGTCGGGGTCCCAGCCGCCCGCCTCCCGCAGCACGCCGGTGCGGACGAAGACGGTGTTGCCGCCGAGCGGGATGAACCCCTTCTGCGCGTGCAGGTGCAGCCGTGAGCGGAACCAGAAGAAGTACTCCAGGCAGTTGCGCAGGCTGTACCAGCTGGAGTGGAAGTTGATCAGCTGTACGCCGCCCTGGACGACGTCCGCGCCCGTGGTGCGGAAGGCGTGGTCGACGTGGGCGAGCAGCTCCGGGTGGACCTGGTCCTCGGCGTCGAAGACCCCGACGACGTCGCCGCGGCAGTGCGGCAGGGCCGTGTTCATGGCCTTCGGCTTGTTCTTCTTCTCGTGCGTGTCGACGACGACGCGGACGCGCGGATCGCGTTCGGCCGCCCGCCCGGCGACCGCCGTGGTCTCCGGGTCGTCGTGTCCGACGATCACGATGATCTCGAAGTCGGTGTGGCTCGACTCCAGCAGCCGCTGGATCGTGTGGTCGAGCACCGCCTGCTCGTGGCGGGCGGGCAGCAGCAGCGAGAACGACACGTGCTCGGCGCCGTCCGGGCTGCTGAACCGGGTGGAGGCGAGCACTTCCGGCGTGCGCCAGGCGTGCATCTGCCACCACAGGGTGAACGCCGCCATCCAGAACAGGGCCAGTGAGACGGCGGCGATGAAGACAGACGTCAGCAAACAGATCCCCCCAGATCCCCGAATCCCCCTGACGCGACGGGGTGGCACCACCGTCGCGTCACTGTGCAGAGGTTAGGGGGGAACTGTGAAGCGTGGGGGCTGTTCCCATAAAGAGCGCGTTTCGCAACGGGACGGCGCCTAGCGGTATCCATCCGAACACCTGCCCCATTTTGGACATGCGGGGGTCCGCCTTTGGACACACGGGGGCCCGCCGCCGCCCGTCGCCCCGTCAGCCGCCCAGGGCCGCGCGCAGCCGCTCCGGATCGGTCGTCGGGGCCTCGCACGTGAAGTTCCGGCAGACGTACGCGGCCGGTTCACCGTGCACGAGCGGCCGGTCGGCGAGCAGCGGGAACTCCTCGCTCTCCGGAACGCCCACGGCGATCACCGCGCCGGGGGCGGGGCCCAGCAGGGCCGTGCGGTGCAGGCTCCGCGTGCCCTCGTGGTCGAGGGACGGCCCGACGACCGCGATCTCGCGGGGCCCGTCGAGCAGGGCCTCGGCGACGGCCAGGCCCCAGCCGACGAAGCGGGGGACGCGCGGCCCGAGCGCCTTGACGACGCCGAGGGCCTGCTCGGCGGCCGTGCGGTGCGCCGTGGAGCCGGTGTGGGCGGCGTAGCTCAGCAGGGCTCCGGCGGCGGCGCTCCAGCCGGACGGGGTCGCGTTGTCGGTCGGGTCCTGCGGGCGGCGGATCAGCTTCTCGGCGTCGGCGGCCGTGTCGTACAGGGCGCCGGACTCCGGGTCGGTGAAGCGGGTCAGGACGTGGTCGAGCAGGACCCCGGCGAGCTCCAGCCAGACGCCCTCCCCGGTGACGGACGCCAGCGCCAGGAAACCCTCGGCCACGTCGGCGTAGTCCTCCAGCACGCCCGCGTTGGCGCCGACGTGGCCGTCCTTGCTGGTGCGGGTCAGGTGGGCGCGGTCGTCGAGGTGCAGCCGCACGAGGAGGTCGGCGGCGGCGAGGGCGGCCTCGACGAGGTCGGGCCGGTCGAAGTAGGCGCCGGTCTCGGCGAGCGCGGCGATCGCCAGGCCGTTCCAGGCGGCGACGACCTTGTCGTCCCGGCCGGGCGCGGGGCGCCGGGACCGGGCCCCGATGAGGCGGGACCTGATCGACTCGATCCTCTCGGCGTCGAACAGGGCGTCCTGCTGCGGGAGTTGCAGCACCGACCGGCCGTGTTCGAAGGTGCCCTCCTCGGTGACGCCGAAGTGGCGGGCGGCGAGCTCGGCGTCCTCCTCGCCGAGCACCTCGCGCAACTGCTGCGGGGTCCAGACGTAGTACGCGCCCTCGACGTGCCGGCCCGTCCCGTCCTCGCTGTCGGCGTCGAGCGCGGAGGCGAAGCCGCCCTCGGGCGTGCGCAGCTCCCGCACCATGAACTCGGCGGTCTCCAGCGCGACCCGCCGGGCCAGCTCGGACCCGGTGGCCCGCCACAGGTGGGCGTAGACCCGGCACAGCAGCGCGTTGTCGTACAGCATCTTCTCGAAGTGGGGCACGACCCAGTCCCGGTCGACGGAGTACCGCGCGAATCCGCCGCCGAGCTGGTCGTAGATCCCTCCGCGCGCCATCCGCTCGCAGGTGTCCTGCGCCATCTGCAGGGCCCCCTCGGACCCGGTCCGGGCGTGGTGCCGCAGCAGGAACTCCAGCACCATCGACGGCGGGAACTTCGGCGCCCCGCCGAACCCGCCGCGCTGCGGGTCGTACTCACGGGTCAGCCCGAGCAGCGCCTGCGCCAGCTCCTGCTCGCCGGGGACCTCGGTGCCCCCGTAGGAGATCTCCCGCCCCGACAGGTCCCGCACGATCTTCCCGGCGACCTCGGTGACCTCCTCGCGCCGGTCCGCCCAGGCCTGGTGCACGCCCTGGAGCACCTGCCGGAAGGAGGGCATGCCGTGCCGGGGCAGGGGCGGGAAGTACGTGCCGAAGTAGAAGGGCTCGGCGGACGGGGTGAGGAACACGGTCATGGGCCACCCGCCGTGCCCGGTCGCCGCCTGCACGGCCTCCATGTAGACGGCGTCCACGTCGGGACGCTCCTCGCGGTCGACCTTCACGCTCACGAAGTGCTCGTTGAGGTAGTCGGCGGTGGCTTGGTCCTCGAAGGACTCGTGCGCCATCACATGGCACCAGTGGCAGCTCGAGTACCCGACGCTCAGCAGCACGGGCACGTCCCGCCTGCGCGCCTCCTCGAAGGCCTCGGCGGACCAGGGCCACCAGTCGACGGGGTTGTCGGCGTGCTGGAGGAGGTAGGGGGACGTCTCGTGCGCCAGTCGGTTCGGCATGAAGTCCATCCTGCCGCAGTACCCCGTCCCCCACGTGTCAGGCGTCTGCCCTCACGCGTCAGGCGTCAGGCGTCTGCCGGACGGCGGTCCGTCCTCCCGGTGAGCGGTGCGGCCGGGCACACGGACCGGCGCGAGGCGCGGCCGGGCACGCGGACCGCCGCGAGATGCGGCCGGGCACACGGACCGCCGCGAGATGCGGCCGGGCACACGGACCGCCGCGAGATGCGGCCGGGCACACGGACCGCCGCGAGATGCGGCCGGGCACACGGACCGCC
>NZ_JBFATO010000008.1:0-44470 GCF_040678355.1 Streptomyces sp. NPDC052701 | reverse complement strand
CCGCGAGATGCGGGAAAGGCGCACGAACCGGCGCGAGGTGCGGGAGGGGCACCGGGCGAGGGCCGGGCCCCGCCGGTGCGGGCCGTGCCGGCGGGCTCCCGCCGGCGCACGGCACGGCGGCCGTCCCTCCGGCCGCCCGGTGTCCCGGCCGGCCCCTCGCGCCGCCGCGGGCCCACCGGCGGAGGCCCTGTCGGCGGACGCCCCGCCGACGGGCGGCGGTCCGTCCGCGCGGGACCGTCAGCCGCGCCGCGGCCCGCCCGCGCCGCCGGAGGCCCCGGCGTCCTTCCCGGGCCCGGCGGCCCCCGCCGGCTCCCCCTGCGGGTCCGGGGCCTCGGTGAAGTCGACCCTGCCCATGTGCCGGTTCATCGACTTCATCAGGCCCCACACCGCCAGGGCCATCACCGCGAAGACGATGAAGCCGAGGACGCCGGGGGTGACCTTGTCCTCGTCGACCTCCTTGGCGAGGGTGACGAGGTGTGTCATTGCCAGGCTTGCGCTTGCGCTCATGTCAGGCATTGTCGCGGATGCCCGCAAAGAGGTCGTCCTCGGGGAGGGAGGTATCGACGAGGGACTTCGCCAGCTCGTACTCCTCCGTCGGCCAGACCTCCTTCTGGATCTCCATCGGCACCCGGAACCATCCCCCGTCGGGGTCGATCTGCGTGGCGTGCGCGATCAGCGCCTTGTCGCGGATCTCGAAGAAGTCCGCGCACGGGATGTGCGTGGTGAGCGTGCGGTCCTTGTGGCCGGACTCGTCCCAGCGCTTGAGCCACTCCCCGTACGGCGACTCCAGTCCGCGGTCCAGCATCGCCTGGTGCAGCGCCTCGGTGCGGGGCCGGTTGAAGCCCTGGTTGTAGTACAGCTTCAGCGGCTGGTAGGCCGGGCCGAACTCGTCCTCCGGGTACTTCGCGGTGTCCGCCGCGCCCTCGAACGCCACCATCGAGATCTTGTGGGTCATGATGTGGTCGGGGTGCGGGTAGCCGCCGTTCTCGTCGTAGGTGGTGATCACCTGGGGACGGAAGGAGCGGATCCTCCTCACCAGCTCGCCGGCCGCCTTGTCGACGTCCTCCAGGGCGAAGCAGCCCTCCGGCAGCGGCGGCAGCGGGTCGCCCTCGGGCAGGCCGGAGTCGACGAAGCCGAGCCACTCCTGCCTGACGCCGAGGATCTCGCGGGCCTCGTCCATCTCCTTCTTGCGTACCTCGTGGATGTGTTCCTCGATGTAC
The DNA here is from genome assembly GCF_040678355.1 of Streptomyces sp. NPDC052701. Taxonomy (NCBI): domain Bacteria; kingdom Bacillati; phylum Actinomycetota; class Actinomycetes; order Kitasatosporales; family Streptomycetaceae; genus Streptomyces; species Streptomyces sp. NPDC052701. The sequence continues at coordinate 43,250 of NZ_JBFATO010000008.1, read as the reverse complement.
TTGTCGCCCTGCAGCTTGGGGTTGAGGATGGAGCCGCGTTCCCCGCCCGTGCAGGTCACCACCAGCACGTCCACCCCCTCGGACACGTACTTGGCCATGGTGGCCGCGCCCTTGCTCGACTCGTCGTCGGGGTGGGCGTGGACGGCCATCAGTCGCAGCTGGTCAGTCAAGACTCATTCCTCAAGTCGGTCGGCGCCCTGTGTGCCTCGGCGCGGTCGGCGGCTTCTATAGTGACCGAATCGGGGGGCGAATAATTCCGGGATCATGCTCCGGGGCCCCTTTCGGGACACCTGTCCCGCCCCGGTCGAGAGGACGATCATGAGTACGGCGAGCACGCGACGGCCCGCGGGCCGTTACGGCCGTTCCTCGGACGAGCGCGCCGACCGCACGCTCCGGACCGTCGGCGCGGTGCTGGCCGTGGCCCTGCTCGCACTGGTCGGCTGGTTCGGCTACCACTACGTCGGCAAGAACCGGATCAGCGCCGAGGTGATCAGCTTCGAGCTGGGCGAGCGGTCGGTGCGGGTGCACCTGGAGGTCCGCAAGGACGCCGGCGCCGACGGCTACTGCACCCTGCGCTCCCAGGCCGAGAACGGCGCCGAGGTCGGCCGGGCCGACTTCCGCTTCGAGGGGGACGCCACGCGCATCGACAAGGTCGTCACGCTCCGTACGACCTCTCCGGGCACGACCGCCCAGCTGCTCGGCTGCCACGCCGACTGAGCCGACCGGGCCGACCGGACCGACGGAGGGACAGCCGGCCGAGGGCATCCGGACATCCGGACATCCGGACATCGCCGGGAATACGTAGCCTCTGACCTGCGTTGATGTAATTCTCATGGCTTATGTCCTCCCCCTTGGGCCTCCCAATTGTTAGGCTCGTGGTTTCGCCCATCCATGAGGGAACATCCTTCCGGGTAGGGCGATGCTTTGTCTTCCCAGTACCTACGAGGAGCACCTGTGACCCAGACCAGCGAGAACGTCACCTGGCTGACCCAGGAGGCGTACAACAAGCTCAAGGACGAGCTTGCGTACCTTACTGGTCCCGCGCGCACGGAGATCGCCGCCAAGATCGCCGCTGCGCGCGAGGAGGGCGACCTGCGTGAGAACGGCGGGTACCACGCGGCCAAGGAGGAGCAGGGCAAGCAGGAGCTCCGTGTGCGCCAGCTCACCCAGCTCCTCGAGAACGCCAAGGTCGGCGAGCCGCCGGCGGCCGACGGCGCGGTGGCGCCCGGCATGGTCGTGACGATCGCCTTCGACGGTGACGAGGACGACACGCTGACCTTCCTGCTCGCCTCCCGCGAGTACGCGAGCGCCGACATCGAGACGTACTCGCCGCAGTCCCCGCTGGGCACCGGCGTGATCGGCCACAAGGTCGGCGAGGACGCGGAGTACGAGCTGCCCAACGGCAAGAAGGCCTCCGTGCGGATCCTCAAGGCCGAGCCCTACAACGGCTGACCCCGGTCCGCACGCCCCGACGGGCCCCCGGCTCACCTGACGGTGCCGGGGGCCTCGTCATGCCGCCGAGCGGTACTTGCGCACCGCCAGCGTCCTGAAGACGAGGACGATCAGCACCGAGTAGACCAGCGAGGCCCACACCGGGTGCTGCATGGGCCAGGCGTCCGAGGGCGAGACGCCGGGGTTGCCGAAGAGTTCCCGGCAGGCCTGGACGGTGGCGCTGAAGGGGTTCCACTCGGCGACGTGCCGCAGCCAGGGGGTCATCTGCTGGGAGTCCACGAACGCGTTGGAGACGAAGGTGACAGGGAACAGCCAGATCAGACCTCCCGAAGTCGCGGCCTCCGGTGTGCGCACGGACAGGCCGATCACCGCGCCGATCCAGGTGAACGCGTAGCCGGTCAGCAGCAGCAGCCCGAAGGCGGCCAGCACCTCGCCGGCGCTGGTGTGGGTGCGCCAGCCGACCAGCAGGGCGACCATCGCCAGCACGAACAGGGTCAGGGCCGTCTGCACCAGGTCGGCGAGCGTCCGCCCGGTCAGCACCGCGCCGCGCGCCATGGGCAGCGAGCGGAAACGGTCGATGAGCCCCTTGTGCATGTCGTCGGCGATGCCCGCGCCCGCCCCGGCGGTGGCGAAGGTGACGGTCTGCGCGAAGATGCCGGCCATCAGGAACTCGCGGTAGACCGAGGGGTCGGTGGTGCCGCCGATGTTCATGGATCCGCCGAAGACGTAGCTGAACAGCACCACGAACATGATCGGCTGGATGAGCCCGAAGATGACCATCTCGGGGATCCTGGACATCCGGATCAGGTTGCGCTCGGCGACGACCAGCGAGTCCCGGATCGACCGGCTGACGGGGTGGGTGGACGCCGTGGCCGGCACGGCGTCGGTGGCGGCATTCACTGCGCGGCCTCCTTCCTGTGCCGGGGTCCCGCGCCGTCCTGTTGTACGCCGTTCTCCTCGCCCTCGGTCTCGGCGGTGTGCCCGGTCAGGGAGAGGAAGACGTCGTCGAGTGTCGGGCGGCGCAGGCCGATGTCGTCGATCTCGATGCCGCGCGCGTCGAGCTCGCGGATGACCTCGGCGAGCAGCTTGGCGCCACCGGTCACGGGCACGGTGAGCTTGCGCATGTGCTCCTCGACCGCGGTGTCGCCCTTGCCGAAACCGCGCAGGACCCCGGAGGCGGACGGGATGTGCTCGCGCCGGTGCACCACGACCTCGACGCGCTCGCCGCCGGTGCGGGCCTTGAGCTGGTCGGAGGTGCCCTCGGCGATGACCCGGCCCCGGTCGACCACCGCGATGTCGTGCGCGAGGTGGTCGGCCTCCTCCAGGTACTGGGTGGTCAGCAGCAGCGTCGTACCGCCGGAGACCAGCTGCTTGATGACGTCCCACAGCTGCTGGCGGTTGCGCGGGTCGAGACCGGTCGTCGGCTCGTCCATGAACATCACGGGCGGCGACACGAGGAGGGCCGCCGCGAGGTCGAGCCGGCGGCGCATGCCTCCGGAGTAGGTCCTGGCGGGGCGGTCGGCGGCGTCCGCGAGGTGGAACTGCTCCAGCAGCTCGGCCGCGCGCGCCTTGGCCGCCCTGGCCCTCATCTGGTAGAGCCTGCCGACCATCTGCAGGTTCTCGCGGCCGGTCAGGTACTCGTCGACCGCCGCGAACTGGCCGGACAGGCCGATGGAGCGGCGGACGGCGTCGGGCTGTCTGAGCACGTCGAGGCCCGCGACGACCGCCTTGCCGCTGTCGGGCCGCAGCAGGGTGGTCAGGCAGCGCACGGCGGTCGTCTTGCCCGCGCCGTTCGGCCCGAGCAGGCCGAGGACCGTGCCCTCGGGGACGTCGAGGTCGACGCCGTCCAGAGCCCTTACGTCACCGAAGGTCTTCACCAGGCCTTCGGCATGGATGGCGCCTGGCATAGGGGTCTCCACATCGTCGGGGACGGACTTGCCATGCGGCTCGCACGTACGATACGGACACACCATAACGCGATGTATCGCGTTCCTCAATCGACTTTCTCGATCGACGTGCGGCCGGTGGTTCCGCACGAGGAGCGGCAGGAGCCCGGCGGCCGGCCCCGCGGCCGGCCTCAGACGATGACCGTGTAACCCGCCTCGCGCAGGGCCTGGTCGACCTCCGCGCAGTGTGCCGGGCCCTTCGTCTCCAGGTGCAGCTCGACCTCCGCCTCCGTGAACCCGAGCCGCGGGTCGGTCCGTACATGGCTCACATCAAGGACATTAGCGTCGGCCACCGACAACACGCCCAGAAGCGTCGCCAGGGCGCCCGGCCGGTCCGTCAGCCGCAGCCGGACGGCCAGGTAGCGGCCCTGCGCGGCCATGCCGTGCCGCAGCACGCGCTGCATCAGCACCGGGTCGACGTTGCCGCCGGACAGCACCGCCACCACCGGCCCCTCGAAGGAACCGGGCCGGCTCAGCAGCGCCGCGACCGGACTGGCGCCGGCCGGTTCGACCACCAGCTTGGCCCGCTCCAGGCACAGCAGCAGCGCGGCGGACAGCTCGTCCTCGCTGACCGTGCGCACCTCGTCCACCAGGTCGCCGACGATCCCGAACGGCACGTCACCGGGCCGCCCGACCCTGATGCCGTCGGCCATCGTCGCCGGGTTGCCGAGCGACACCGGCCGTCCGGCCGCCAGCGAGGGCGGGTAGGCCGCCGCGCCCTCCGCCTGCACGCCGACGATCCGCACATCCGGCCGCAGCTCCTTCACCGCGACCGCGATCCCGGCCGCCAGCCCGCCCCCGCCGATCCCGACGACGACCGTGCGCACCTCGGGGCACTGCTCCAGGATCTCCAGGCCGACCGTGCCCTGGCCCGCGATGACGTCGGGGTGGTCGAAGGGGTGGATGAACACCGCGCCCGTCCCGGCCGCGTACTCCTGCGCCGCCGCCAGCGTCTCGTCGACCACCTGCCCGTGCAGGCGTACCTCGGCGCCGTAGTCCCTGGTCGCGCTGATCTTCGGCAGCGGGGCGCCCTTGGGCATGAACACCGTGGAGCGCACGCCGAGCACGGAGGACGCCAGCGCGACGCCCTGCGCGTGGTTGCCGGCGCTGGCGGCGACGACCCCGGCGGCACGCTCCTCGGGCAGCAGCCCGGCGATCCGGACGTAGGCGCCGCGCAGTTTGAACGAACCCGTCCGCTGGAGGTTCTCGCACTTGAGGTGCACCGGCGCGCCGACCAGCTGGGACAGGTGCCTGCTGCCCTCCATCGCGGTCGTCCGCGCCACGCCCGAGAGCATCTTCTGGGCGCCGCGCACGTCGTCGAGGGTGACGCGCCGCGGGGAGTCGGCCGTGCTGTAGCTCATGACCCAAGCATCGCAGTTCACACACCGGAAGAGCCGTTGTGACCAACCTCCGGGACCGGCTTTGCGCAGCGCCGGTACGCCCCGCCGCCCGGCCGCGTACCCTGTCCCCCAATTAGCAGCCCTCCACGAAGTGAGCCCCCGGCCATGCCCACAACACCCGACATGTCGACGGACATGACGACCGTCGGTGACACCGGTCTTCTCGACATGCTGCAGCACGAGGTGGCGGTGTTCGCCCGCCGTGCCGAACAGACCCGGCTCGGCGGTGTCGGGCAGGTGCGCAACTCCATGGACCGCGCCGCCTACCTGCTGCTCAACCGTCTCGACAAGGAAGGCCCGATGGGCGTCAAGGCGCTGGCCGCGAGCATGGGGATCGACTCGTCGACGGTCACCCGGCAGGTGGCTCCGCTCGTCGACACCGGGTTCGTCAAGCGCACCTCGCACCCGGAGGACGGGCGGGCGGTGGTGCTCCAGCTGTCCCCGCGCGGACAGGCGCGGCTGGAGGAAGTGCGCTCCTCGCGGCGTCAGCTGATGGCCGAGCTGACCCAGGACTGGGCGCCGGAGGAGCGCGCGGCGTTCTGCACGCTCCTCACCCGCTTCAACAGCGCCCTGTCCGCCCGCATGACGGCGCAGGGCGTGCCGGGCCCGGAAGTCCAGTCGCCGTCCTGAGCCGCGCACGTCCCCGCACGCGCGGGGCGCCCGGCTCTTGACCGGCGGGCCTTCCCTGGCCTCATATGAGACCGGCCCCGCGCCGTACGCGCCGACGCGGTCCGGATGCGGCCGGGACCCGCATCCTCGGCGTGACCCTCGGGGAGGGGAGGCGCGGTGCGACGACGGCAGGCGTCCCGGGACATCCTCCGGGACCGCGAGTTCCGGGCGTTCGTCGCGGGCGCGGGCGGGCGCCTGCTGCACACGGCCACCCTGCTGACCGCGGAGGCCCCGGACGACAACCCCCGCGCGCGGCGCCTGCTGACCACGGCGCTGGCCCACACGTACGCGTGCTGGGACCGGCTGCGCGGCGACGACCCGTACGACCGCGCCCGCCGGTACCTCGTCACGCGCTTCGCGCGCGGTGCCCGGCACCACCACGGCGGCCCCGGCCGGACCCGCCCGCGCCCCGCGGGCGTCCTGGCCCGGCTCGCCCCGCAGGAGCGCCTGGTCCTCGTCCTGGGGCTCCACGAGGGTGTCGCCGAGGAGCAGACGGCGGCCCTGCTCGGCCTGACGCCGGAGCGGGTGCGCGTGCTCCGCCACCGGGCCACGGCGACGCTGCTGCACCCGCCGCGCGGGCCGGCCCCGGCGGCGCCGACGGCCGGGGCGGTGCCGCCGTGAGGCGGCCGTACGGGCCCGGGGGCCCGGCCGGACCGGCCGCCGCCCCGCCCGGCGGGAGACCCGTGTGAGCCGGCCCCGCCCGGAGGCGGCCGTGCGGCGGATGCTGGAGCGGACGCCGCCGCCGGTGCCGCCCGGGCTGTACGCGGACGCGGTGCGCCGCGGCCGCCGCCTCCTGCGGCGCAGGACGCTCGCCCGCCGCCTGGTGTGGGCGCTGGCGCTCGCGGCGGCGGTCGCGTTCGCCGTGTGGGCGCTGACGGCGCGCCCCTGGGCACAGCCGCCGGGCACGGCCCCGCCCCCGGCCGGCTGGTGAGTCCCCCGCCGGGGACCTAGCCGAGCGCCTGCTGCAGGTCCTCCAGCAGGTCGTCCACCTTCTCGATGCCCACGGACAGGCGCACCAGGTCGCCGGGGACCTCCAGGAGCGAGCCGGCCGTGGAGGCGTGCGTCATGCGGCCCGGGTGCTCGATCAGCGACTCGACACCGCCCAGGGACTCGCCGAGCGTGAACACCTTGGCGCGGTTGCAGACCTCGACGGCCGCCTCCTCGCCGCCCGCGACCCGGAAGGACACCATGCCGCCGAACGCCTTCATCTGCTTGGCGGCCACCTCGTGGCCGGGGTGCTCGGGCAGCCCCGGGTACAGCACGCTCGTCACGCGCGCGTGCCGGGTCAGCAGGTCGGCGACCTTCGCGGCGTTCTCGCTGTGCCGGTCCATGCGCACCGCGAGCGTCTTGGTGCCGCGCAGCACCAGCCAGGAGTCGAAGGGGCCGGCGACCGCGCCCATGGCGTTCTGGTGGAAGGCCAGCTCCTCGCCCAGCTCCGGGTCGCTGGTGACCAGCGCGCCGCCGACCACGTCCGAGTGGCCGCCCATGTACTTGGTCAGGGAGTGCACGACGACGTCCGCACCGAGCGACAGCGGCTGCTGCAGGTACGGCGTGGCGAAGGTGTTGTCGACGACGAGCCGGGCGCCCGCGTCCCGGGCGACCTGGGCGACGGCGGCGATGTCGGTGATGCCGAGCAGCGGGTTGGAGGGGGTCTCCACCCACACGGCCTTGGTCTTCGGGGTGAGGGCGGCCCGCACGGCCGCGGGGTCGCCCGTGTCGGCGACCGACCACTCCACGCCCCAGCGGGCCGCGACCTTGGCGAACAGGCGGAACGTGCCGCCGTACGCGTCGTTGGGGATCACGACGTGGTCGCCGGGGCTGAGCAGCGCACGCAACAGGCAGTCCTCGGCCGCCAGCCCGGACGCGAAGGCGAGGCCGCGGCGGCCGCCCTCCAGGGCGGCGAGGTTCTCCTCCAGCGCGGTGCGGGTCGGGTTGGCGCTGCGGCTGTACTCGTAGCCGCCGCGCAGACCGCCGACGCCGTCCTGCTTGTAGGTCGACACCTGGTAGATCGGCGGGACGACCGCGCCGGTCAGGGGGTCGGCTGTGTTGCCCGCGTGGATCGCGAGCGTCTCGAAGTGCTGACTGATGTGCCTGTCGCTCATGGGCCCGAGGGTAGTGCGCCCGGGGACCGTGTGACGGGCGGTGGGGCCCGGGTGCCGCTTCCCGCGGCCGCCGCTCACGGGTTTTCCACAGGGAAGCCGCCCAGGTTGGCCAATTGTCGGCGTGGTCTGGTTCGCTTGTGGCATGGAGATTCTGTGGGTCCTGATGGCGCTGGTCATGCTCGGCTTCGTGCTGCTGCCGTTCATGCGGCGCGGGCGCGGCGCGGTCGGACTGGTCTCGCCGGACCACCCGGACGCCGCGGACCCGGCGGACTACGGCTTCGTCCGCGAGGAGGAGCTGGACGTCCGCATGCCCGGACCCGACCAGGACCTGATGGACGTCCTGGACCTGGTGCAGCGCACGCAGGACCACCGCGCGGCGCAGCAGCTCCTCGCCGGCACGGAGGCGCGGGGCGAGCTGCGCTGGCAGCGCGTGCAGGCCTTCGCGGGCGCCGCCTCGCTGGAGCTGCGGCAGCGGCCCGGCGGGGCCGGCGAGACGCCGGGCGGGCAGTGGCTGCGGGTGTGGCGTGCGCAGGCCCCCAAGGACGCGGGCGGCGCCGCGGTGCACGCCGAGTTCCTGGTGCAGCAGGCGTGGCGGACGGCGACGCCCGGGACGGACGAGTTCCGGATCATCATGGAGGAGGCGAGGGCGGCGTGCGGCGAGGCGGCGCTGCTGGCCCCCGGCGACCCGGTCCCGTACATCGTCGAGCTGTCGGTGGCCCGCGGGCTGTCCTACTCGCAGAAGGAATTCGAGCAGCTCTGGCTGAAGATCCTGGACCGCGCCCCGGACCACATGGGAGCGCACCTGGCCGCGCTGCACTACTGGTGCGAGAAGTGGCACGGCTCGCGCCAGCTGGCGTACTCGTTCGCGGAGGCCGCGGCGGCCCGCGCGCCGCAGGGCTCGCTGCTGGCGGCCATGCCCCTCTTCGCGGTCTTCGAGCACCTCCCCGAGGTGACCCTGGTCAGCGGCTTCTGGCAGAGCGAGGTCGTCACCAAGGCGATCCACGGCGCGCTGCACGCGGTCCACTCCGCCCGCCCCGACGACCCGATGCTGGCGCACGTGCGCCACATGCTGGTCTTCTTCCTGGTGCGCAGCGAGCGCTGGGCGGAGGCCATGCAGCAGCTCATCCACATCGACGGCCACGTCGGCGCCCTGCCCTGGACGCTGTCCGCCGACCCGGCCGCGGAGTTCGCGGTGTACCGGGCGCTGGCAGTGGCGGGCTACGAGGCGAACGGCGGCAGCCCGGCGAACCTGTCGCTCTGAGGGCAGACCGGGCGCGGCCCCGGCCGGAATTCCCGGGAGCGCGCGCACGTTGACGTGGACGTCGCCCCGCAGTGGGTGACGCCCCGATTGGAGACCGCATGTTCCTGTACAGCCGTACACCCCAGCTGCCGACCCCCGAGCAGGCACTGCCCGGTCGTCCGGAGCCGGCGTTCCCGGTCCCCGACCGCCACACCGTCCTCGGCACCCCGCTGCTCGGCCCCTACCCCGAGGGCCTGGAGACCGCCGACTTCGGCATGGGCTGCTTCTGGGGGGCCGAGCGCAAGTTCTGGCAGCTCCCCGCCGGTGTCTGGACCACCCTGGTGGGCTACCAGGGCGGCTACACCGAGCACCCCACGTACGAGGAGGTCTGCTCGGGCCTGACCGGTCACACCGAGGTCGTCCGCGTGGTCTACGACCCGGAGGTGATCTCGTACGACCGGCTCCTGAAGACCTTCTGGGAGTCCCACGACCCCACGCAGGGCTTCCGCCAGGGCAACGACGTGGGCACGCAGTACCGCTCGGCGATCTACACCCACACCCCCGGGCAGGCCGCCGCCGCCGAAGCCTCCCGCGAGGCCTACCAGAAGGTCCTCACGTCCTCCGGCCACGGTTCGATCACCACGGAGATCCTCCCGGCACAGGACCGCCCCTTCTACCCGGCGGAGGAGTACCACCAGCAGTACCTGGACAAGAACCCGGCGGGGTACTGCGGGATCGGCGGGACCGGGGTGTCCTGCCCCATCGGTGTCGCCAGGGCTGACGGCTGAACCCGTCTCGCCCGAAGTGACGGCAACGCCGGGGTCCTCCCGACCGGCTCCGGAAGCGACGGATCGGTAGACCGCCCTGCGGGCCGGGCAGCCGTGGAGTCGCCCACCGCACGCGCGACCGCCCGGAACCACACGCGTCGCCCCGCGCCGGCGTCAATCGAGGTCGTGCCCTCATCGGGTCCGAGGGGACGACCTCGGTTGCCGTATCGCTTCTCCCCCACTCGTTCAAACGGCGGAAGGAGCACTCATGCCCGATACGCTGACGCCGGGATCGGAATCATGCCCATGGGAGCAGCCATGACCACCTCCGCCGCCGGGCAACCGCTCATCCCCCAGCCCTCTGCCACGGTCGCCGCACCGTGTCAGGCCATCCGTCAGATCGCACCTGCCGCACTGCCGGCCTGCACCCGGGAGCTGGACCAGGCGGCCGACCAGTCCCGGCAGGGCTCGGACCTGGCGCCACTCCAGCGATTCGTCACCCAACGGGCCCTCTAGCGCCAGCCCCGCCTGGCAGCAGACCCGCGCCGCTGGGGGGACGCCGCCGAGTCCGGCGACGCCCTCCAGGCACGCCGGGCCGCCTCCGAGATCGGGCGGATCCTGGACGAAGCCCACGCGGCCATCGGTCTGCCGGCCCGGTGAGCACGGACTGGCACTGGGAGTACGACCCCGACCACGCACACGTGGCGGGCGGCATCCCCGCTCAGGTGGTGGCGGAAGTGGAGTGCCTGGCCGGCCAACTCGTCCACCTTGCCCGTACGGACGTCGACGTCATCACCGGTGACCTTGACGACCTGCTTCGCCCACATGGCCGCGTGGTGGGCCAGTGCGAGCGACTCCACCCAGCCCTCGACGGTCGCGTGAAGGGGCACCCACCGATCCGTGTGGATGCCGAACTCACCGCCCGGTCCCCAATCATGAACGAGTAGGGGACGGCGGTCCGCTGCGTACCTGCTTCGAACCACCGTCCTTCGGCCGGTGAGCCTTCGGGCGAGTCGGGATCGAAGTACTCGGGCCCTCCGTCGATGCGCGTCAAAAATCAGTGGCCGCCCTCACCGGCCGGCCCGACGCTGTACGTCATGGAACGACCGCACCGTGAGATCCGCGCAGCCTATGGAGCCTCCACGATCACCGTCTATCAGGCGTACTCTCCGGAGCTCGGCCTGCCCGCCGCCCAGGAAGGACGGTTTCCCGCCGCGTGGAAGCGCAGCCGCATGACCTGGATCTTCTCTGCACCAAGGCGGGCGTTAGAAGTCCGAAGGAGCGTGACTGCGTCGGATCAGTGACGGAATCGGGCGACTTCCCCCTCGATCCGAATCAGGAACTCCGTGATCGGGGCTCCGCCGCTGTCTGGAACGAGGACAAGGTCTTGGGCGTAGATCGTCTCGTCTGCGGCCAAGGCCGCATCCTCGTCACCACAGCGCCAGGCATCACGGGACGCGGCAAACAGGGGAGCAAGCCCTTCCCAAGCTGGGCCGGGTTCGAAGCGACAGTCAGACCAGAACATGTCGCCGCTTTCGAGGGCCAAGGTTCCCACCAGCCGCTCACCCTGTCTGAGCTGCCAACTCTGCTCCGCCATGTGCCCCTCCCGTGGTGCGACGGGCACTCTAGCGTGTCGCGGCCTGGAACGAACGGGACCGATCTTGAAGCAGCCGTCGGTCTGCTTGGATCTCGTGCGCGTAGCTCCCCATGCGGAGACAGTCTGGTCCGCGCTGCTGATCGTTCGACTTTATGCCGTGGGCGTGGCCGCAGGTCGCTGAATCTCCAGTACGACTGCCGTCCCGGCCACGGATCGGTCCTCGTGCATGGTGATCACCTGGCCGGGCTCAAGGTGCTGCCACTGCTGAGGGTCAAGGGGCGCGAGTCGCACCGAGGCGCGCCCGCCAGGTTCGAGGAAGGGCGTGCACTCAACCCAGAGCATGGCAATGTTGAGGGCAGGTTTGCCGGTCGGGGTTCGATTTCCGATGTTCCACATCGGGCGCAGGACACCGGCGCCGGAGATGGGCGTCTGTCGGCGGGCCTCGGCGGCCGGGCGGAGGGTGAGGTCGGCCCGGATGATGCCGTTGCGGGTTTCGTAGCAGCGCCAGTGGCACCAGGCCGCGCTCTTCTCCATCCGCATCTGCTCGGCTGCGGTGGCCAGAGCTTCCCAGAAGCTGAGTGGAAGCGGTTGGACGTCTCCGAGTTCCTCCAGCAGCCCGAGAGCCACCTCCCACTCGTCCTGGGTGAGGTATTCCCAGACGTCGGCCACCGTGATGTCGTTCTCGGTGGCGATTTCCTCGGGGACGAGCAGGGAAGCGGCTTCCAGCAGCTTGGGAACATCCATGCCCCTGATTCTCATCCAGGCCGCGTTTCTGGTGTTCGCAGTGCTGCTTACCCGTCTGTGACCTCGGGTTTCTGATGGGGGATCGCAGGCATTCCGAGGGAGACAGGATCGCTGCGCTGGAAGCGGCGGGCCTGCTCGCGCTTGCTCCGCAAGAAGGTGAGCGTCAGATCGAGCCCTTCGATCTCGCCTCGCCAGTCCTCTTCGACGGCTCGTTTGCGGCGGGCGAGGAGGTCCTCCTCCAGCTCGTTGAGGCGGGGCAGCATCTTCGGGTTGATGCTGAGCATCGGGCAGCGGATGCAGGCGTGTTCGTGCGCGCACGGGGTGCCGTAGGGACGGCCGCAGGAGCCGAGTTCGACGCGGCGCTTGTCGAAGTGCTCCTGGAAGTCCTCCCACTCGTCGCGGGTGGGCTCTCGGTACTCCTCCGTTGGCCGTGCTGCTCGGCGTCGGGCGAGGAACTGGTGGTAGTGGCTGATGACGTCCTCGTCGAAGACCGCGACGTAGCCGCGGGTGGTGCGGATGCCGAGGTGCCCGAGCAGGGCGGCGCCGATGTGAATGGGCAGGCCGTTGTTCACCAGCTCGGTGGCGAACAGCCGTCGGAAGTCGTGCGGGGCGAAGTGCACGTTGGCGAACTCCGGATGCGTGGTCGCCAGCTCATTGCAGGCGCGTCGGACGATGCGCCATACCGTGGTGCTGGACATGCCGCGCTGGCTGCCGCTGTGGACGGTCTGGAAGAGGTAGGGCAGTTCCTCGCTCCAGACCTTCTCGTGCAGGTCGTATCGGGCGCAGACCGGAACGGTGCCGTGTTCCTCGCGGTGGCGGCGGATGACTTGTGCGATGACATGGAACAGTTCGGCCGACATGGGGATGACGCGTTCGCGGTCGCTCTTGGACGGGCTGATGACCAGGAGCGCGACAACCTCGCCGTTGGGGCGCTGGTACTGCCTGACACTGAGGTGGCTCAGTTCGGTGAGTTCCTCGGCGCGCAGGCCGGCCAGCCGGAGTGTCTCCACGACGGCCCACTCCCAGAACGCGGCGTTCTCGTCCTGGGAGACGCGTACGAGGTCGCCGGTGGTGCGGTTGACCACACGGACCGGGGGCCGGTTGTGACGCTCGTTGCAGGACACCCGAAGCCACGTGGTGCCGTCGTGTACGAACTCTTCGCCGGGGTTCACGCTCTGCGCGGCCTTGAGCAGCTCTCTGCGCTGGTGCCAGGTGTCGTTGACGTGCTGGGAGAGGATCGGCAGCAGCGGCTGACGGACTCGCGTGCGGTTGGCGATCCGTTCGTTCAGGCGGCGCCGGCACAGCTGGAAGTGGCGCAGGTCGGCGTCCCGGACCGGGCAGGGCGCGACCCATTTCGCCCACCGCTCGGGCTCGGCGACGGACCAGGTGTGCAGGTCGAGGTAGAGGGACCGGACCACCAGCAGCGGGCCATCCATGTCCAGGCGCGGCTTGCCGCCGGGCAGGACCAGCAGCTTCTCCTTCCACTGTGTGAACGTCTCCTCCGACAGCCGCAGGTCGGCCTGCTCAGGATTGATCTCCTCGATCACCTTCCAGAACGTCTTGAACAGGCGGGTGATCAGGTGCCGCAGGGTCGAGTAGTCCAGCTCGGCGGAGCGGCGGCGTACGTACTCCACCAACAGGTCCCGCACCTCGCGATTGCGCAGCTGATGGCGGTCTACGGCTTTCTCGATCGACAACTGCCCCGGGTGACAGCAGCCCGCAGAGTTCGCGGAGCGGAGCGCGGAAACTGCCCCATCTCGTGCAACACCGGCCAAGCCAGTGTGCCGGAGAAGGTGCCCGACTCGGCGTCTTCCCCGGCCAGAGCATGGGCTCGGCATTCGACGGCGTAGTGCAACAGGGCCTCGGGCGTGAGCCCGTCCAGGTCGATCCCGAAGACCGTCAACGCGTAGCAGACGTCGGACTTCGCCCGGCCACGACGGGAGGAGCCGACGGGCATCTGATCGACCCGCTCGCAGAACTCCTCCAGCCACGGATCATTCGCGACGCTGCGGAACCACGGGGTGTAGCGGGTGAAGGTGTTGGATCGCAGGCCCAACAGCGTGGGTCGGATCAACCGCATGGCGAAGCAACGGCCCGCCGCCGCGCTCAGCCGACGACTCAGGGCACGGTCGTTCCCAGCGACCCGGCCGACGGGAATGCCCGCATCGTGGCCGGCCGCTTCCCAACGCTCCTGCCAGGTATCTCCGGGAAAACCGGTCAGGTAGCCGAGGAACTCCTGCATTTCTTGACGTGCTCGCCACGTCTTGGAACCGGCAGGCAGGAAGTGCCCGATGACCACCTCGGTGATCTCCTCCACCGAGGCCGTCGCGAAGTCCCCAAGCGAGCGAGGCGGCCGCATCGGCCGTGGCGGAGGGGCGGGAATGATGGCAATAGGCTCGAAGTTTCCGGTCGACACCCGGCCTTCGGCACTCTCATGACGGCGGACCCGGTTGGTCGTCGGGCCTTGAAGCCGCAGGCTGTCGCCGACTTTAGCGCCCGGCACCGAACACCGCCTCGATGTCGCTCGCCTCGTATCGCTGCGGCCACGTGGCTGGCTGGACCGGCCGTGCGTAGTGCTCTGCGAGCTTGTCCACCAGGTCGTCCAGTCCGACCACGGTGTAAAGGGCCGTGGTGCTGATATGGGCATGTCGCAGGATCGTCTGCACCTCCACCAGCGTCAGCTCCGGGTCGCGGGCGAGTCGGGTCGCGGCGGTGTGCCGCAGGTCGTGCAGCGTCCAGTTCGCCCCGATCGCTTCGTCCGCGCGCTGGATGATGCGGCGGGCCGCCCAGTAGGTCAGCGGTCTCAGCTGGCCGCGGCGGGTGCGCCAGAGCGGCATGCCGTCGGGCGGGAGCCCAGCCTCCTCCAGGTAGGCGGCGAGGTGGGCGAGGGCCTCGGGCGATACCGGGACCGGTTGTCGGGCCCGGCTGCCTTTGGAGATCACCCACAACTGGCCCTTGGTCCAGTCGACGTCTCCGAGTTCCACCCCGAGCAGTTCGGAGGCTCTGGCGCCAGACGAGACGTAGCAGGACAGCAATGCCCGGTCCCGTGCGCACTTCATCTGCGTGAACAGTTCGTCCCACTGGTGATCGGGCAGTGCCCGCGGTTGCCGGGCAGGCACCTTCGGCCGCAGCCGACCTCGCCGGTACGCGGCGCGAGCCTCGATCGGCGACAGGTGCGCGAGCGCAGCACGGCGTGCCCTGTTCTCAGGCACCGGGTTCACCACCGGACCCCGGCCGAAGTGCAGGTGAAAGGCGTAGAAGCCATGAACTGCCGAAAGGTTGTGAGCGATGGTCGCCGGCGCGTACCCGGTCCGAAGCGTCGACTTGCCCGTCTTCGGGTTCACCGTCCCGGCCCGGTGGCCACCTGCCCGGCGCTGGCGCTGCGGGTTGCGAGCCGGACGGAGCCAGCCCACCAACGCGGCGGTCTCCGCCTCGGTGGCCTGCTCCCAGCCCACATCCAGTGCCCAGAGCACTCGGTACCAGCGCAGCAGGTCAAAGCCGTAGCTGCGACATGTCAGCGGGCTGACATCGCCCAGCATCCGGTCCCGAAGGTAACTGCTGACCGGCTCGATCTCCCGACCAGCAGCATCTACCACCCGCCACGGCAGCGAAGGCGACTCGCCTTCTACCACCGCCCCCATCCGGGGCAGCCGTACCCGGCCGTCAATCAGATCTCGATGAATCGAAGGAGCTTCATGCACCCCCGCATGCTCTTGAACCAAGGTCACGGAGTCGAGCCGTGGCCTGAGCTAGTGCAGTCAACTGACCAAGCCGTCGTTCTTGTGGATGATGTACCGCTGCGGCTGGGGCACGAAGCCGGGACAGGAGACGGTTCTTGCCGTCGAGATCACCCGCGACGGCTTCGAGTGGGCCCTGCGCAACGCGTGCCTGTCGAGTTACGTCCCTGGGCTGCACTCCGACCGCAGCACCTGGCAACGCCGGTTGAAGCGCTCGCCGGCCCGCGTCCAGTGGGACCCGGAGCGCGATCTGCACCTGCGGCCCCTGCCCCACCGCTCGCTGCAACTCGGACTCTCCGGTGAGGCCGTGGAGCGTTACGCGGACGAGTGGACGGTCTGCATCCGCGACGCAACTCCGCTCGCCCGCGAGATCCACGGACTCGTCAACGACGGCGACCTGGACGCGGCGACCCGGCTGCTCCCCGAGGAGCGGCCCTACCCGGCTGAGGGCGAACTCCTGGCCCACCTGCACGCGTGACCGTGCACGCCCGTCCGGAAGCCGACTACCACCACGGGTCACATGGCAACGCAGACTCGGCGGGACGGGGAACGGGCCATGACGGCCGCGGTCCAGGAGGCAGGAGTTGGCGAGATCGACGGGAACGAGTCCGGTGGAGACGAGGCCGTGCTCTACGCCGATGGACCGGATGCCGAAGCATTCTTCAAGGTCATGGAACCGACCCTTCACAGCCTTCCGTTCAGGCCGGCGCACGTTGTACTGAGGCAGGGGAGTCGGGAGACGGGAGACGAAGGCTCGAGTGGAGCTGTGATGCGGTTCAGCAACAAGTACAGGCTGCGGCCGCGACTACGCACCACGGCCGCACCACAAGCGCACCAGACCGAGCGGGGAACAGCGGTGAAAGCAGCCGAGCCCGATAGAGCTGCACCCCGGCCCTTCGCCCAGGTCAGTGCCCAAGGTGGTCGTAAACGATCGCAGCTTCCCAAGCTGATGGCTCTACAGCTCTCGTGAGCAGTTGCCCCGGTCGGCCCCCTGCCCGCGCAGGCTCTGCCAGACTCCGGTCCTGGTCCGGTGGGCAGGGCGCTGTGCGCTCAGCTGCCGTACACGCGGGGGGGCGGGCCCGGCGGCTGCCGGCACGGCATGATCCGGGACGGCCCGTGTCCGCTCGTAGCGGGAGGGCACGGCGACGCGTGAAGTCGGCCTTCCGGCAGCCGCAGGCCGGCGGGCGGCCTCGGACGAGTCCTGGCCGGGGGCGCTGTCGAAAGGCCGGTGGACCAGGCTTGGCCCGGGCTCCCGAACCGCGTTCACGGGCCCCGTCCGCGGCGGATCACTGAGAGTGGGGGATATACGCCTGCTCCTGTGGGCCGGCACGCCTGTCGTCCGAGGGGAGGTGGGGGACGGCGGAGGCGGGGTCGAAGCCTGCGAAGGCCAGGCCGATGACAAAACCCGCCACCTCCTCCAACTGGCGGACGCGGCTCAGCGTCCCCAGGACCGCCGGGACTCCGCCGACGTCACGGACCAGTTCGCCGACGACGTCCAGTGCCGTCGCGTCGTCGCCGCACATCGCCACCGTCACCCGGGGCCGGCCACCGCCGGGCGGGCGCGTCCACCGGTCGGCGGGAAAGAGATGGAAGGCCTTCACGACCCGGCCTCCCGGAGCGAGCCCGGCGATCCGCTCCGCCATCGACTCACCGTGTCCGGTGAGCAGAGCGCCGGCGCCATGCGTGACGGCGTTCGTGGGATCGATCAGCGGCATCCCCTCAAGCGCGCCGTCGGACGCGCCCGCCGATTCCAGCATGTCCTCGACGCCGTCCCAGGACACGGCGAGGAGCACCGCATCGCGCCCGGTGACCGCCTCACGCGGCGCGACGGCGAGCACTCCGCGGCCCAGCCGCTCGGCGAGCTTCTCCGCCTTGGTCCGCGACCGTCCGCCGATCGCCACCTCATGTCCTGCCCGTGCCCAGCCCTCACCGAGGGCCGCCGCCAGCGTCCCCGTTCCCAGGATCCCGATGCGCATCTGCCCGTGCCTCTCCCGTAGCCGTCGGTCGGGTGGCCACGGTAGGGAAGGCGTTACGTACCGATCGGTGCGTGACCGACGCGCGATGATGGGCGGCGAGATGAACGATCATGACGCTCACTGCCACGAGTGGGTCGCCGATTGCCGTCTGCGCGCGGCCACCGACCTTTTCACCCACACCTGGGATCCCGTTGTGCTGGCGGCACTCCGCCTGGGACCGCGCCGACGCCGCGAGCTGCTCGCCGCGATCGGCGGCATCAGTGACAAGGTGCTGACCGACTCGTTGCACCGTCTGCTCGCGGGCGGACTGATCGAGCGCCACGCGCGTGCCGAGGCGCCACCACGCGTCGACTACGCGCTGACCGGCTTGGGGCAGAGCCTGGTCGAGGGCCCGATGACGGCGCTCGGACGCTGGGCGGTCGAGCACGGTGACGAACTCCTCGCAGCTCAGGAGGACAGTGCCGCGGGAAGTCCGTGACCACGGCTCGGCCCGGATCACGCCGTCGTTCCGGTGGGACCTCGGACGCGATCCGCGCCTGCGGCCCCTGCCCTGCCGCTCGCCCCTGCCCTGCCGCTCGCCGCGGCCCGGGCTCTCCGGCGCGGCCGTACGACGGTACGCGGACGAGTGAGAGGTCTCCCTCCGCGACGTGACTCCGCTCGCCCGCGAGATCCACCCGCTTATCGGCAGCGACGCCCCGGTCCCCGCGGCCCGGCTGCTGCCCGAGGAGCGGCCCTGCCCGGACGGAGGCGGCCTCCTGGCCCACCTGCACCCATGACCGTGCACGCCCGCCCGGAGGCCGGCCACTACCGCGGGCCGCACGGCGGCGCGGGCTCGGCGGCGCCCGCGTGCCGTGCTCGACCGGTGTGGCCTGGGCGGGTGGCCCGGTCCCCACCAGTGAGCACCCGTACGGCCGGTGGCCGCGACCGCGGGTGCGCGACGGCCGGTCCGGCCCGCCCCTGGCGGAAACGGGGAGCCGGGTGTCCCGGACGTCGCGCCGGGTACCCGGCGGTCACGGGTACGCGCCGACGGGAGGGAGACGCGTCGTGACACGGTGGAGCGCAACAGGGTCGTCCGAACTCGGTGATCTCGAACCCGGCACCAGGCAGCGCGCGCAGCTGCGGGTCCGTCTCGCGGACACCGCGTGGACCGCCCTGTGCGTGGTCCTGGCGCTGTGGGCCGTGTGGAGCGCGGTCGGCACGGCGCGGGGCGTGACGGGGTGGGCCCACGCCGTCGTGGCCTGGGTGCTGCTGGCCGCGGGCCTCGCGCTGCGCGCGGCGGCCGTGCGGCGCAGGACGCGCCTGTAGGGCGGGCGCCGCGGCGCGCGAGCGGCGGTGCCGGGTCAGCCGCCGCTGCCGTAGGGCCTGGTCAGGATCTCCAGTCGGTGTCCGTCGGGGTCGTCGAAGTACACGCCCCGGCCGCCGTCGTGGTGGTTGATCTCGCCGGGGCGGGTGCGGAACGGGTCCGCCCAGTAGGTGAGACCGGCCTCCCGGACGCGGGCGAAGATCTCGTCGAACTCGTCCTCCGACACCAGGAACGCGTAGTGCTGCGGCGTGATGGCGCCGTCCGTGTCCAGGTAGTCGAGGGTCACGCCGTTGGGGATCTCGACCGGGACGAAGGGGCCGTAGGGCGGGCGCACTTCGAGTCCCAGGAGGTCGGCGAGGAACCGGGCCGAGGCGTGCTTGTCGTGCGCGGTGACGATCGTGTGGTTCAGCTGCACGGTCATGGCGGGCCTCCCCTCCCGACCACGATACGCCGGGCCCCGGCGGGCCCCGGAGCACGGCTTCCGGGGCCCGGGGAACGGCGGTCAGATCGTCGCGGTGTCGATCACGAACCGGTAGCGCACGTCGCTGGCGAGGACCCGCTCGTACGCCTCGTTGATCTGGTCGGCGCGGATCAGCTCGATCTCGGCGCCGAAGCCGTGCTCGGCGCAGAAGTCCAGCATCTCCTGGGTCTCCGCGATACCGCCGATCATGGAACCGGCGAGGGTCTTGCGGTCGTTGATCACCGAGAAGAGGTTGAGGGAGACGGGCTCCTCGGGCGCGCCCACGTTCACCAGGGCGCCGTCGGTCTTCAGCAGCGACAGGTACGCGCCGAGGTCGAGCGGGGCCGACACGGTGGACACGATCAGGTCGAAGGTGCCCGCCAGCGCCTCGAAGGTGGCCGGGTCGCCGGTCGCGTAGTAGTGGTCGGCGCCCAGCTTGAGACCGTCGTCCTTCTTGCGCAGGGTCTGCGACAGCACGGTCACCTCGGCGCCGAGCGCGTGCGCGATCTTCACGCCCATGTGGCCGAGGCCGCCCAGGCCGACGATCGCGACCTTCTTGCCGGGGCCGGCGTTCCAGTGCTTCAGCGGGGAGTACAGGGTGATGCCGGCGCACAGCAGCGGGGCGGCGACGTCCAGGGAGAGGCCGTCGGGGATGCGCACGACGTAGTTCTCGTCGACGACGATCTTCTCCGAGTAGCCGCCGTGGGTCGGCCGCCCGTCCTTGCCGATGCCGTTGTACGTCATGACGGCGCCCTCGGCGCAGTACTGCTCCAGGCCCGCCCGGCAGTTGTCGCACTCGCGGCAGGAGTCGACCATGCAGCCGACACCCACGCGGTCGCCGACCTCGAACCTCGTCACGCCGGAGCCGACCTCCGAGACCACGCCGGCGATCTCGTGGCCGGGGACCATGGGGAAGATCGCCTCGCCCCAGCCCTCGTTCACCTGGTGGATGTCGGAGTGGCAGATGCCCGCGAACTTGATGTCGATCAGGACGTCGTACTCGCCGACCGCGCGCCGCTCGATGGTGGTGCGCTCCAGCGGAGCCTTGGCGGCGGGGGCGGCGTACGCAGCAACAGTGGTCATGCGGAGGTTCTCCTAGGGGTAGCGCGCCCGGCTGCCTTCCGGCCGGGCACGACGTCCAGCGTGCCCGGCGGGCCGGCATCCACCCAGGTCACGGCTTTGCGTACGCATGCTGTTCCTACTACTGGCGGGGACAGGTTCGTGTGCGTACGACCGTGAATACTGGACGTATGGACGAACAGCCCGAATCCGTGCGGACGCCCGCCGCGCAAGCCGGCCGGGGCCTGGACCCGCGTGCCGAGCTCAGCGAGTTCCTGCGCACCCGGCGTGCCCGGCTGAAGCCGGAGGACGTGGGGCTGCCGGAGTACGGGCGGCACCGCCGGGTGCCGGGGCTGCGCCGGGAGGAGCTGGCGCAGCTCGCCGGGGTGTCCGTGGCGTACTACACGCGGCTGGAACAGGGCAACGGACGGAACGTGTCGGCGGAGGTGCTCGACTCCATCGCGCGGGCGCTGCGGCTGACCGACGCCGAGCACGCCCACCTCACGCACCTGGCCAAGCCCAAGCAGCACAAGAGGAAGCCGGCGGCCCGCGCGCAGCAGGTGCGGCCGGCGCTGCGGCAGCTGCTGGACTGCCTCGACGGCGTCCCCGCGTACGTCACGGGCCGCCGCTCGGACATCCTGGCCTGGAACCGGATGGCGGCGGCCCTCTTCGGCGACTGGGCGGAGCTGCCGGCGCAGGAGCGGAACTGGGCACGGCTGGTGTTCCTCAGGCCGGAGTACCGCGAGCTGTTCGTGGAGTGGGACCGGAAGGCGTCCGACATCGTCAGCTACCTGCGCATGGACGCGGGCTGCCGTCCGGACGACCCGCGGCTGTCCGCCCTGGTGGGCGAACTCTCCGTCAAGAGCGAGGAGTTCCGGCGGCTGTGGGCCATGCACGACGTCAAGGAGAAGAGCTACGGCGTCAAGCGCCTGCGGCATCCGCTGGTCGGTGAGCTGACGCTGTCCTTCGAGTCGTTCCGCCTGGCCGACGACGCGGAGCAGGCGCTGATCACGTACCACGCGGAACCGGGCTCCCCGTCGGCGGAGGCGCTGCGGCTGCTGGCGAGCTGGGGGGCGGACGCGACGCGGTCGGGGGCCGGGGCGTCCTCGGCGCCGTCCGTGTGAGGCCCCCGGCGCGGACCGCCGGCCCTCGGGCCCGCACCCCGGGATCCTCCCGCACCGGCCGCCGCATCGCCGCCGGCCGCCGCATCGCCGCCGGCCGCCGCATCGCCGCCGGCCGCCGCATCGCCGCGGGCCGCCGCATCGCCGCCGGCCACCGCCCGTCCTCGGCGGCCCGCGTCCTCGGCGCCCGCTGCCGCGCGGCGAGCCGCTGACCGGGCAGGGGAGCGTGGAGTGTGCCGAGGAGGCCCACGGCGGCGGTGACCATGGCGGCGACGGCGAGCGGCCACGACGACGGTGACCATGGCGGTCACGGCGGCGGTCACGGGTCCCCGGCACACGAACGGCCCGCCGGAAGCGGGGCTTCCGGCGGGCCGTCGCCCGGTGGCTCGCGGTCTCAGAGGCCCGAAGGCCCGAAGGCCCGAAGGCTCACTTGGCGTAGTACGCGTTGTAGATCGAGATCGTCGACTTGTTGCCCTTCTTGTCGGCGATCTTGGCGTGGAAGGAGATGGCCTTCCCCTTCGCCGGGTTCTTGACGCTGATCCTGCCGTCCTTGACGGTGACCTTCTTCCAGGTCTGGCCGTAGTCGTACGACACGTACACCGCCAGCGACTTGAGGTTGCCGCCCTTGGCCGCGCCCTGGACCTCGACCGGGATGCTGGCCTTCTGGTCGGCCGCGACCCTGCTGTCCAGGCCGGTCTTGGCGTTGAAGCGGACGGTGGAGGCGGGCAGCTTCGTGATGTCGGCGGCGGACTTCTTCGAGCGGAACGTCCAGCTCGCGTCGATGCGGGTGGAGGCCGCCGCGACCTTGACGCTGCGCTTGACCGACGTCGTCAGCTTGTACTCGGCGTCGCCGGCCGGGACCGTGAACGCCCCGTCACCGAAGAGCGGGTCGTCGTTGGAGCCGACCTTGGTGCCGTTGCGGTAGAGGGTCGTGGCGGCCGAGGTGAAGTCCGACGAACCGACGTGCTTGTTGGCGTCGGCGAACAGCGGCAGCGCGCCGTAGATGCTGTTGCCCTCGCGGAAGAGCCCGAACTCCGCGTTCAGGTGCGGGCCGAAGACCGCGGTGTTGAAGGTCTTCGTGTACTTCTGGCCCGCCTTGAAGGTCTGCGGGGCACCGAGCGAGTAGGAGGCCTCGGGGATCGGGAAGCCCTGCTCGTCCTTGCCCGCGAACTGTACGAAGTCGAAGGTCCACTTGGCCTTCTCGGAGGTCGACAGGTACAGCGTGCGCGTCCCGGGCAGCTTCTGCTCCACGGGGCTTCCGAAGACGATGTCGTCGGAGAGCTCGCCGACGGTGAACAGCCCGCCCGTCTTGCCCGGCGCCGCGGCGCCGAGGTCGTTCTTCACCGTGGCGAACTCGCCGGCCTTGAAGTGACGGACCTTGTCGCCCTTGAGCCTCTTGACCTTCTCGGCGGTCGCCGCGTCGTACTCGGCGCCAGCTCCCTTCGTCCACTGGCCGTACCAGGTCTGGGACAGGCCGCCCGTGACGTCCGGGCCGAGGTGTGCCATGCGGACGTCCGCGAACGATTCCGCCGCGAACTGCACGCCCATCAGGGCGGGTTCGTAGAAGTACCCCGTCGTCGCGGTCAGCGGCTCGGCCTTGGCGTCCGGTGCCGTGATGTCGGCCGCCTTGGTCCTGCGCGCGTCCACCGTGACCGTGAGGTTCTTGGTGACGTCCAGCTTGGGCTGGACCAGCCAGTCGATGCCGCCCTCGAACGTCTCGAGGTCCTTCGCCAGCCAGGCGTCCAGCAGGTACGTGCCCTTGGGCAGCCGCATGGTCACCGTGCCGGAGCTCGGCGGTGCCGTGTATCCCCGGTCCTTGCCCAGACCCGCGTAGCCGATCAGGTCGGTGAGGTAGCCCTCCGCGGGCTTCCCGTCCCTGCCGATGTGCTTGACGGTGACGTCGTAGGACTCCATCTCACGCTGCACCGCCGCCGCCGTGCGGACGCTCTGGCCGCCGCCGGTGGCCGTCACGTACGCCGAGTAGGCGCCGTCCAGCGTGCCGCCCAGCCGGGTGTCGACGGTGAGGCCGACGGAGGCCTTGCCGCCGGCCGGGACCGTGACCTTGGTCGCGCCGAGCTTGAAGAAGCCGGCCGGGGCCGCCTGGCCCTTGGGGTTGCTGGCGGTGGCGGACAGGGTGAGCGTGACGTCCTTGGTGCCGAGGTTGCGGTACGTCAGTTGCTCGGTGACCGGCTTGTCGTCGGTGTGCGGCCACTGCTGCACGCCGAAGCTCACCGACACCGGGTCGGCGATGACGGTCTGCTTGACGGCCTTGTCGAGCTGGATGCGGCCCGAACCCTGCTCGAAGGGAGTGTACTTGCCGCCCTTCGTGGAGCCCGTGAGGGCGCCCTTGAGCTCGGTGTGCTTCCACTGCGGGTGCTGCTGCTTGAGGATCGCCGCGGCGCCCGCGACGTGCGGGGTCGCCATCGACGTGCCCGAGATCGACATGTAGCCGGCCGGCTTCTCGCCGACCTCCTTGGCGATGTCGTTGCCCTTGGCGGAGGCCGCGGTGATGTCCACGCCGGGCGCGGTCACGTCGGGCTTGAGGGCGCCGTCGAGACCGGGACCGCGGCTGGAGAAGCCGGCGAGCTTGTCCTTGTCGTCGACCGCGCCGACGGTCAGGGCCGCCGCCGCGCTGCCCGGGGAGCCGACGGTCTGCTCACCGAAGTCGCCCTCGTTCCCGGCGGCGATGGCGAACAGGACGCCCTTCTCCGCGGACAGCTTGTTGACCGCCGCTTCCAGCGGGTCGACCTCGGGCGTGTCACCGCCGCCCAGGCTCATGTTGACGACGTCGGCGCCCTGGGCGGCGGCCCACTCCATGCCGGCCAGGATCTCGGAGTCGTTGCCGTAGCCCTCGTCGCTGAGCACCTTGCCGTTGAGCACCTTGGCGCCCGGCGCGACGCCCTTGTACTTGCCGCCCGACTTGGCGCCCGTGCCGGCCGCGATGGACGCGACGTGCGTGCCGTGGCCGACCTTGTCATTGGTGCCGGGAGAGGTGCTGAAGTTCTTCTCGGCGATCACCTGGCCCTTGAGGTCCGGGTGGGTGGCGTCGACGCCGGTGTCCAGGACGGCGATCTTCACGCCCTTGCCGTCGTAGCCGGCCGCCCACGCCTTGGGGGCGCCGATCTGCGGAACGGACTTGTCCAGGCTGGCCTTGCGGACGCCGTCCAGCCAGACGTGCGCGATGCCGGAGGCCGTCCTGTCGCCGTCGGTGACCGCGTCCCACAGCTCGGGCGCGTCCTCGTGCGGGGTCTGCACCGCGTCGGCGTTCAGCGTCTTCAGGGTCTGCCGGAGCTTGCCCGCGTCGCGGACCTCGGCCTTGGCGTGCGCCGCGCTGCCCCGGTAGCCGACGATGACCTTCAGACCCTGCTTCTGGGTCTTGCGCGTGGCGGCCTTGTTGAGTTCGGTGACGTCGAACAGCCGCCGGTCGAGTTTGCCGCTCGCGATCAGCCGGGCGACGTCCGCCGGGATCACGAGGGTGTGGCCGTCGATCCTGCGGATCTGGACGGGTATGTCCTCACGGCCCTTCGCCCGCTCCAGGCCGACGACCCGGCCCTTGGCGTCGAGGGCGACCCGGTCACCGGTGATCAGGGTGACGCGCTGCTCGGCCGTGAGCGAGGGCGACTTCGACACGCCGCCCGCCGGCTCCCCCTTCGCCGACGCGGGGCTGGTCATGCCGGCCGCCAGGGCCACGGCTGCCGCCGCGGCGACCGTGGCCGCGCATGCTCTTTTCACTTGTCTGCGCAAAATTCCCCCTAGCAGAAGAACCGGGCGAAATCCCCGTTCACCCGGCCGGGGGTGGTCTCGTGCGCATGCGCGCACCCCCCGGAATACGCAGTATGCCGGGGGGTGATCAGGCACTCAACAGATGAGAGGAGGGCGACAAAGCTGTCGGCGTACTGTTACGCGACCGCCGGAACGCTGTTACAGGTTCGTACGGTTGCGCTCCCGTCCGGTCAGGTTCCCGCCCGTTCCTCCACCGAGATCCGCCCCTCGCGGATGGTCGCCAGCCGCGGGGCCTTCCTCGCGACCGCCGAGTCGTGGGTGACCATGACGAAGGTCAACCCGAGCTCCTGCCACATGCGTTCGAGCACGTCCATGATCTCGTCGCGGGTGGACTCGTCGAGGTTCCCGGTGGGTTCGTCGGCGAGCAGCACCTTCGGCTGCTTCACCAGCGCCCGGGCGATGGCCACCCGCTGCTGCTGGCCGCCGGACATCTCGCCGGGCAGGTGCGCGAGCCGCTCGCCGAGCCCCACCGACGCCAGCGCCTCGGCGGCCCGTTCGCGGCGCTCCCCGGCCCTCACGCCGAGCGGGACGAGGGCGGTCTCGACGTTCTCCTGCGCGGTGAGCGTCGGGATCAGGTTGAACGACTGGAAGACGAAGCCGATGCTCTCGCTGCGCACCCGGGTCAGCCGCGCCTCGGGCAGCGCGGCCAGGTCGGTGCCGTCCAGGAGGACCTCACCGGAGCTGGGCCGGTCCAGCCCGCCGAGCATCTGCAGCAGCGTGGACTTGCCGCCGCCGGTGGGTCCTTGGATGACGAGCCGGTCGCCGTCCGGGACGGTCAGGTCGACGCCGTCGAGGGCGTGGACGGTCTCCTTGCCCCGGGTGTAGCGCTTGGTGACGCCTCTGAGTTCGTACATGGTGGTGCGACTCCTGGGAGAGGGAAGGGATGGGCGCGGTGCGCGCGGCTACTCGACGCGCCGCAGCGCGTCCGCCGGCCGCAGCCGGGAGGCCCGCCGGCCGCCGAACGCCCCGGCGGTCAGCCCGCCGGCCACCGCGAGCCCGACGGCGAGGGCGACGGTGGTGAGGCTGACGGGCGCGGTCAGCGCGATGTCGAGGGTCCGCGCGGCGGCCTGCCGGGCGGGCCCGCCGAAGCCCCCGCCGGGCCCGCCCGCCGGGCCGCCGCCCCCGCCGAGCTGCGCCTGCAGCGTGGGGCCGGCCGCGGTCACGGCGTACGCCCCCGCCAGCCCGAGCGCGATGCCCAGCGCGCCGCCCGCCAGTCCGATGACGACGGCCTCCCCGACCACCTGCCGGGTCACCCGCCCCGACGTCCAGCCCAGCGCCTTGAGGGTGCCGAACTCCCGCACCCGGCGCGACACCGCCGAGGACGTCAGCAACCCGGCGACCAGGAACGCGGCCACCAGCACCACGGCCGACAGCCACCTGCCGACGCTCGCGGTGAGGGAGGAGGCCGTGGACAGCGAGCCGGAGACGGTGTCCGCGAGGTCGGCGGAGGTGGTGACGGTCGTCCCCGGGACGTTCTTCCGGATCGCGGACTTGACGCCGGCGATCCGCTGCGAGTCGGTCGCCTTGACGTAGATCGTGGTGACCTCGTCCTCGGCGTCGGCGAGCGTCTGGGCCCGCTTCAGCGGGATGTAGAGGTCGGCCGCCGCGTCGCCGCTGTCGGCGGTCGCGATGCCGACGATCTTGAACCCGGTGCCCTTGAGGGTGACGGTGCCGCCGACCTCGAGCTCCTTCTCCTTGGCGTACGCCGAGTCCACGACGGCGACCTTCGCGTCGCTCTCCGACGTCCTGAACGCGCGACCGCTGCTGATCTTCGAGGAGGTCAGCGGGCCGAGGGACGGCTCGGTGACGTCCGTGCCGTAGACGGAGCAGCTGTTGACGTCGAAGTCGGCGCCGCCGCCCTCGACCCGGCCCTGCGGGGAGGGCGCGGCCCCGGGCCCGCCGTCCTGCCGTCCGCTGCCGCCGCTGCCGTCCTGCTGGAACTGCCCGCGCGTGAACTGGCCGCTGACCCTGACGACCTGCAGGCTCAGCCCGCCGACGGCGTCCGCGACGCCGCTCTGCTCGCCGACCTCGGCCACGGTCGAGCTCGCCAGCGTCTGGAAGCCCTGCACCATGACGCGGTCGCTGCTCTGCTGCGCGTCGGAGCCGTCGTCCTGGGCGTCGAAGCGGAAGCGCGGCCGCTGCGAGGCGCTCGCCGCCGGCGCCGCGGCCTTGGTGACCGTCATGTCCGTGCCCAGTCCGTACAGCGACTGCAGGACCCTGTCCTGCGCCCTGCCCATGCCGGAGGAGACGGAGTCGACCACGATGACCAGCGCGATGCCCAGCGCGAGGCCGGAGGCGACGACGAGGGCCGCCCTTCTGCGGCGGCGCAGTTCGCGCCTCAGGTAGGTGAAGAACATGGCGGCACGTTAGGAACGGTGCGTGATGAAGGCGTAAGTCCCGCATAAGAGGCCGATGAGAAGCCGCCCGGGCTCACCCGCCTCCGCGGACGCCCGAAGGGCCGGTGCCGTCCTCGGGGCCCGTGGGGAAAAGCCGATGCCGCCGCCCGCCCCCCTCGGGACGGACGGCGGCATCGGGCCGCTACCGGGGCGGGGGCGTCAGAGCGCCGAACCCGCCTTCCACTGCTGCCAGGACATGTTCCAGCCGTTGAGGCCGTTGTCCGGGGCGACGGTCTTGTCGCCGGTGTTCTTCACCACGACCACGTCACCGAGGATCGTGTTGTCGTAGAACCACGCACCCGGCATGTTCGGGTCGTTGGCGCCCTTCTTGTCCTGCAGGCCCACGCAGCCGTGGCTGGTGTTGACGTTGCCGAAGACCGAGGGGGAGCCCCAGTAGTTGCCGTGGATGAAGGTGCCGGAGCTGGTCAGGCGCATGGCGTGCGGCACGTCCTTGATGTCGTACTCGCCCTTGCCGTCGTCGTCGGTGAAGCCGACGGTCGCGCCGTTCATCCGGGTCTCCTTGAACTTCTCGGAGATCACCATCTGGCCCTCGTACGTCTTGTTCTCGGGCGAGCCGGCGGAGATCGGGATGGTCCTGACGACCTTGCCGTCCTGCGTGACCTTCATCTGCTTGGTCTTCGCGTCGACGTAGGAGACCTGGTTGCGGCCGATCTTGAAGGTGACCGTCTTCTGCTGGACGCCGTAGACGCCCTCGGCGCCCTCGACGCCGTCCAGGGCCAGCTTCAGCGTGACGGTGGAGCCTTCCTTCCAGTACTCCTCCGGCCGGCAGTCCATGCGGTTGGCGTTGAACCAGTGGCAGGCGACCTCCTGGCCGCTGGTGGTGGAGACGGTGACGCCCTTCTGGACGGCGGCCTTGTCGGTGATCGCCTTGTCGAAGGTGATCGACACCGGCATGCCCACGCCCACCGTGGCGCCGTCGTCCGGGGTGAAGGTGCCGATGAAGCTGTTGTCCGGGGAGACCGTGGTGAACGAGGCGTTCTCGTGGGCGGCGCGGCCCTTGGAGTCCTTCGCGGTCGCCGCCAGCTTGTAGGTGGTGGCGCGCTCCAGCTGGACGCTGGGCTTCCAGCTCTTCTTGTCGGCGGATATCTCGCCGGCGACGGCGGTGCCGTCGGCGGTCGTCATCTTCACGTCCGTGAGTGTGCCCTTGGTCACGGTCACGGTCGCGGAGTTGTTGATGGAGGCGTTGTTCGAGCCGTCCTTCGGTGTGATCTTGATCTGGGCCTCGGACGTCTTCGCGGCTGCCGCCTCGTCGACGTTGGCCTGCGAGGCGCCGTTGCCGCCGTCACTCCCGGAGGCCTCGTCGCCGCCGGAACAGGCCGAGAGCACCAGGACCCCGCCGAGCAGTGCGGACGCGACCGTCAGGCCCCTGCGCCGCTTACCGTCCGTCATCACACGCTTCTCCATCGTTGCCGAATTCCCCAAAACCCGGGAGCCCCCCGTCACGATCCGGGAGTCCTCCGGGAACTTTCAACGCTACGACCGGTTCGTCCCGTTCCACATCGCCCCGCTGTGTGGGGATCACCACGTCCGCGCAGGGCGGACGGGGCGGGCATCGGTCAGTGCGCCGTTTGAGACGCGAAACCCCGGACGGCGGTTGCCGCCCGGGGTCACGATTTCCCCAAGGCGCCCCGGACGGCGTCCCCTTCGTCTCAGGTGCGGTCGTCGTCGGTGTCGTCAGTGCCCCCGGTGTAGCCGGTGTCGTCGTCGACATCATCCTCGTCCAGGTCCCAGCCGGGCGAATCGGGGTCGTACTCGATCCGCTCGCCACTCCAGGAGGCCTGCTGGAGGTGCACCCCGGGCACCTCGCCGACCAGATCGAACGGGTCGACGAGGCTGGCGAGCGCCTCCGCGGCGTCCTCCGTCACGGCCCCCTCGGCGTGTACCCGTTCCGCGTCCGGCATCCCGCCGTCGCCGGCGATCGCCCGCAGCGCGGCCTTGGTCACCGCCTCCTCGTCCTCGATCTCGAGGACGAGTTCCACGCGGAGGCGGACAAAACGTGATGTCTGTGGAGTGCTCATGCCCGGAGCGTACGGCTCCGAGCGCCCGTGACTTTCCCGTGACCCGCGCCTTTCACTAACATCGCCCCACACGGCCAATTCGCCAGCGCCACAAGGGGATCGATATTCCGTGTCATCCGCTCGCCGTCCGTTGCTGACCGCCACCGCCGCGGGCACCCTGCTGGGCGCCCTGTGGTTCGTCCCGTCCGCGAACGCGACGGCGGAGACCCCGGTCAGAACGGCCGTTTCGCAGAGCCCGTCTCCGCAGGTCACGGAGCAGGCCCGGGCCGCGTCCACGGCGACGCGGGACACCGCCGCCGCCGAGGTCCGGCTGGCCGACACCGGCAGCTTCGACAGCACGCCGTACGTCATCGGGGGCACCTTCTTCCTCACGCTGGGCGCGGGGTTCGTCGCGTACGCGGTTCGCCGGGAACGTCTCGGTATGTAAATCGGCTTGACGTGCCGTCGGCCCGGGCCACATAGTCCGCCCATGAAGAGATCATCGGGCGCGCGGCTGAGCGCCACGGTTGCCGTGAGCCTGCTGTCGCTCGCCCTCGTCACGGGCTGCTCCGACTCCGGCGCGGACGACTCCGCGGATTCCGGGAACCCCGGGGGGTCGAAGGGCTCCGGTTCCTCCTCGTCCGCTCCGGCCGCCGAGGCGCCGACCGCGGCCGAGTTGGAGAAGCTGCTCCTCGCGCAGGGCGAGGTCAAGGGCTACAAGGTCACCTCGGGCGACGCCACCCTTCCGAAGTCCAAGGCCGCGGTGAAGACCGACAAGGCGGAGTGCGACCCGCTCGCCTGGGCCGGCGCCGCCCTGCCCCCGGGCGACACGGACGCGAGCGCCGGCAACTCCGTCGCCGAGGACAAGGCCTCGACCGCCACCGCGCAGCCGGAGGACATCGAGGACGCCTTCGACATCGACATGACCTACGTGGGCCTGTCCTCCTACGAGGGCGACGGCGCCCAGCAGGCCGTGAAGGCCGTCTCCGACGGCGTGTCGGCCTGCTCCGGCGGGTTCGCCCTCGCCGCCGGGGGCGAGAAGACGAAGGTCACCAAGGTCGCCGCGGAGAAGGGCTCCGGACTGGGCGACGAGTCCGTCGCGTTCGCCGAGGACGTCGACATGGACGGCGAGGGCACGGCCACCTTCCACACCGAGGTGGTGCGCAAGGGCAGCACCGTCGCCACCTTCTACACGGTGAACTTCGCCGCGCTCGGCTCCGGCGAGACCGCCGAGATCCCGGCGGCCGTGGTCGAGGCGCAGATCGCCAAGCTCAAGTAACCCTCCGGGGCCCCGCCGTCGACGCGCGTTCGCGCACGGCGGGGCCCGGCCGCCTCACTGCAGGGGTCCGGTGACCCTCTCCACGGCCGCGACCAGCCGGCCCTCGCGCACGAACGCGTCCGCCGCGGCCAGGTCGGGCGCCAGGAACCGGTCCGGCCCGGGACCGGCGACACCGGCCTCGCGCACGGCGTCGACGACCGCCCGGGTGGCGGGCGCCGGAGTCAGCCCCTCGCGCAGTTCGACGGCGCGCGTGGCGGCGTACAGCTCGATCGCGATGATCCGGCTGAGGTTGTCCACGGCCGTGCGCAGTTTGCGCGCCGCCGACCAGCCCATCGAGACGTGGTCCTCCTGCATCGCGGAGGACGGGATCGAGTCCGCCGAGGCCGGTACGGCCAGCCGCTTCATCTCGCTCACCAGCGCGGCCTGCGTGTACTGAGCGATCATCAGGCCGGAGTCCACCCCGGCGTCGTCGGCGAGGAACGGCGGCAGCCCGTGGCTGCGGTTCTTGTCGAGCAGCCGGTCGGTGCGGCGCTCGGCGATGGAGCCCAGGTCGGCGGCGGCGACGGCCAGGAAGTCCAGGACGTAGGCCACCGGGGCGCCGTGGAAGTTGCCGTTGGACTCCACGCGTCCGTCGGGCAGGACGACCGGGTTGTCCACGGCGGAGGCCAGCTCCCGCTCGGCGACCAGGCGCGCGTGGGCCAGGGTGTCCCGCCCGGCGCCGGCGACCTGCGGGGCGCAGCGCACGGAGTAGGCGTCCTGGACGCGGGGCGCGTCGTCCTGGTGGTGCCCGGTCAGGCCCGAACCCTTCAGCACGGCCAGCATGTTGGCCGCGCTGGCGGCCTGCCCCGGGTGCGGCCGGATGGCGTGCAGCTCGGGGGCGAGCACCTTGTCGGTGCCCAGCAGCGCCTCCAGGCTGAGGGCGGCGGTGACGTCGGCCGACTTGTAGAGGACGTCGAGGTCGGCGAGGGCCATGATCAGCATGCCGAGCATGCCGTCGGTGCCGTTGAGGAGGGCGAGGCCCTCCTTCTCGCGCAGTTCGACGGGCCGGATCCCGTGCTCGGCGAGGAGTTCGCCGGCCGGGCGCACGACGCCGTCGGGGCCCTCGGCGTCGCCCTCCCCCATGAGGGTGAGGGCGCAGTGGGACAGCGGGGCGAGGTCGCCGGAGCAGCCGAGGGAGCCGTACTCGTGCACGACCGGGGTGATCCCGGCGTTCAGGACGTCGGCCATGGTCTGCGCGACCTCGGGCCGCACCCCGGTGCGTCCGGAGCAGACGGTCTTCAGGCGCAGGAACATCAGGGCGCGGACGACCTCCCGCTCCACGCGCGGCCCCATGCCGGCGGCGTGCGAGCGGACGATGTTGCGCTGCAGCCGGGCGCGCAGGTCCGGGCTGATGTGCCGGGTCGCCAGGGCTCCGAAGCCGGTGCTCACGCCGTAGACGGGGTCCGGCTTGGCCGCCAGCGCGTCCACGATCTCGCGGGCCGCGGCCAGGGCCGCCACCGCCTCCCGGGAGAGTTCGATGCGGGCACCGGCGCGCGCCACGGCGAGAACGTCGGACGCGGTCGCCCCGGACGTCCCCACCACCACAGTGTGCATATCCATATTCAGGAGCGTACGCAGTGAATTCGATGATGTCACCACCGGGGACCGGCCTCACCCCTTACGGACAGGTCGCCGCCGGGCCTACGGGGAGTGCCGCCCGCGGAACCGGCGGCGCTCGCCGTCCTCCCCGCCGGACGGCTCGTCCGCGAGCCGCACCACGGGGTCGTCGGGCCCCTCACGGCCGGCCACGACCGGATGCGCGGCCCGCTGCGCCTTGGCCCGGTACTGGGCCGCGTCGGCGAGCCGGAAGAGCCGGCGGGCGGAGCGGACCGGCCCGATGGGGTCCTCGGTGGAGGCGATCCCGCAGGCCACGCCGTCGCCGAGCCCCAGCACGGCGGCACGGCGGCAGAGCTCGTCGGCCGCCTTGACGACCTGGTCGGCGGGCAGCCCGACCGCGAGCAGGCAGAACTCGTCCCCGCCGAGCCGGGCCGCCAGCGCCCCCGGCAGCATGGCCCCGCACACGGACAGCAGGGTCCCGAAACGCTCCAGGAGCCGGTCGCCGACGGCGTGCCCGTGGGTGTCGTTGACCCGCTTGAGCCCGTTCAGGTCGCAGACGGCGAGAGTGACCACGGACCCGTCCCGCCGGTGCCGCTCGATCGCCTTCTCCAGGCGCAGATCGACGGCGCGGCGGTTGGCGAGCCCGGTGAGCGCGTCGGTGAACGCCAGCCGCCGGGCCTCCTCCAGCCGCTCGGTCTGCGCGATCCCGGCGGCGACGACGGCGGCCAGGACGGTGGCGAAGTCGGCGTCGGCGCGCGCGAAGACGGGGGTGCCGGCCGGGCGGGCGACGTACAGCTCGCCCCAGGCGCGGCCGTGCAGCACGATCGGCGCCACCACGCAGCAGCCCCGGCCCCGGCGCCGCAGGGTGGCCACCCGCTGGTGGCAGTACCCGGGGCGCCGCCCGGTCGGCGCGCCCTCGGCGGTCTCGACCCAGGCCCCGGGCCCGCCGCCGGCCCACTGCTCGTGCAGGAACTCGGTGATCTCCGCGAACTGGTGCACCGGGTAGGCCTCGTCGTCCGGGAACTCCTCCTCGCCCTCGGCCAGGTCGCCGACGTTGACCAGGACCCGGAGCCGTCCGAGCTCGCGCTCCCACACCGACAGCGCGGCGAAGCTCCCGCCCAGCGCCCGGCACGCCCCGTTGGCCGCCGCGCGCCACGCCTCCCGCGTGCTGTGCGCGGCGGCCATCCCCTGCGCCAGCGCGACGACGGCCGCGAGTCGCCTGTCCTCACCCATCACTCCAGGCTAGGGACGTTAAGGGCGAATAGGGATATTAACGGAGCGAACGGGGAAGCCGGGGCAGGCCGCGCCGCACGGTCACCCGGCCGGCCGCCGGCTCACCCCCCAGGCCGCCGGCTCACTCCCCGGGCCACTGCGGCCTGCGCTTCTCGTTGAACGCCGCCACCCCCTCCGCCCGGTCCCCCGAGAACGCCACCGCCCGCCAGGCCGCGTCCTCGACCTCCAGCCCGGCCCGCAGGTCCAGCCCGTGCCCGAGGCGCAGCGCCCGCTTCGCCGCCCGCAGCCCCACCGGCGAGTTCGCCGCCATCCGGGCCGCCAGGGCCAGCGCCTCCTCCCGGTCGCGCCCCTCCTCCACGAGCCGGTCGACGAGCCCCAGCTCCCGGGCCTCGGCGGCCTCCACCCGCCGCGCCGTGAAGATCAGCTCGGCGGCCCGGGCCGCTCCCACCCGCCGCGGCAGCAGCTGGGTGCCGCCACCGCCCGGGATCACCCCCACCGACACCTCGGGCAGCCCCACCACCGCCGTACGGTCGGCCACGATCACGTCGCACGCCAGCGCCAGCTCGAACCCTCCCCCCAGCGCGAACCCGTGCACCGCCGCGACGGTCGGCACCGGCAGCTCCAGCACCCCGGTGTACGCCCCGCGCGCCACCGGCCGCTGCCGCACCAGCTCGGCGTCGCTGAAGGAGTTCCGCTCCTTCAGGTCGGCCCCCACGCAGAACGCCCGTTCGTGCGTCGAGGTCAGCACGACCACCCGTACGCCGCGGTCCTCCCCCAGCGCCGCGCACGCGGCGGCGATGGACCGGGCCATCCCGGTGGACACGGCGTTCATGGCCTTGGGCCGGTCGAGGGCGAGCTCCGCGACGTGCCCCTGCTCGTGCCGGCGCACCAGCACGTACTCCCCGAACCGTTCCTCACTCATGACACCCTCCGGTTAACGCGGGTTAACAGCACTCGCCCCGATCATCGCAGCCGCTCCCCGCCGGGAAAAGGGCGGACGCGGCCGGCAGGGAGCGGTGGCGCCGGTTCCCGCGCCACCGCCCCGGCCACCCGTCCGGGTGACATCCGGGCGGCTCCGGCCACACCGCCCGGGGCAGCGCATAGCGTGCGCACCGCCACGGCGCATCGGGGGCGCGTGCGCACCGGGAGGGATCGGATCGTGATGACGACGGACACGCCACCGCGCGGGCCGGCCGGCCCGGACGCGCCGCCCGCCGGCAGAGCCCGCCCCTTCGGCCCCCGGGCGCGCGGCCGGCACCGCAAGCCCCGCCCGCGCGGGGCCCTGCTCGCCGTCGGCGGCCTCGCCCTGGCCGCGGGCGCCCTGGGCCTCCTGCGCCTGGCGTCCTGGCCGGAGCCGGGGGCCGGCGGCGTCGGAACCGTCGAGGCCGGGCGCCCCCCGGACCGGTTCACCGGCACGGACCACGCGGCCACCGCCGCCGCGACCGCCCGCGCCGTTCCCGAGGCGAGCCCGTCGGCCCCCACCGTGCCGGGCGGCCCGGGCGCGGTACCGGTCCCGCCGGGCAGGGCGTACGCGTCCACCGGCCGCGGGCCGGCGGCCGCGCCCGGCACCACCGCCCTCCCGAGGACCCCGGGCACCGCCCCGGCGCTCCCGGCGACGCGCACCGCGCCCCGGCCGGATCCGGCCCCGGACCGCACCACGCGCGCCCCGGCCCCGACCCCGGCCCCGTCCCCGGAGCAGCGCGGCGGGCCCGGTCTGTGCATCCCGGTCATCGGCCTGTGCCTGGACCGGCCGCGGGGCCTGGGCTGACGACGGCCGGGGGCTAGGGACTGTCGTCGAACTCCCGCCTGCCCCGCGACGCCCTGCACGCACTCCCGCCGCACCGGGCGCAGACCCGAGTACATCTCGTACGAGGGCCCGTGCCCGGCACGCCGGGAGCACGCACCCGACGCCGCGGGGCCCGCCCTCCGGGCGGACGACGGGAATGTGACGACAGGCCCTACAGGGACCCGTTGCGCCGTGTGAGCAGCCACGGCTCCACGACGCCCAGGCCGCGCACCGGCCGCTGCCACATCGGCTGCAGTCCGAACCGGTACACCGGCGGCTCCTCGCCCTCCTTCTCCGCCGCGGCCGCCTCCTCGGCCGCCGCCGCCTCGGAGGCCGGGGCGTCCCGGGTGCGGATGAGCTCCTCGGCGAAGGCGCTGTCGACCAGGACGGCGTCCTTGGGGGCTATCGAGGTGAGCCGGGAGGCCAGGTTGACGGTCGTGCCGAAGACGTCCCCCATGCGGGTGGTCACCGTGCCGAACGCCATGCCGACGCGCAGCTCGGGCATCGTCTCGTCGTTCGCCATGGTCTCGATCAGGCGCAGGGCGATCTCGGCGGCCGTGCCCGCGTCGTCGGCGGCGTAGAGCACCTCGTCGCCGAGCGTCTTGACCAGCCGCCCGCCGTGCGCGGCGATCAGGTCGGCGGCGGTCGTCTCGAAGGCCTCGACGAGCTCGCCGAGCTCCTCCTCCTCCATCCGGCGGGTCAGGCGCGTGAACCCGACGAGGTCCGCGAAGCCGACGGCGAGCCGCCGGTCGACCATCTCCTCGTCGTCGGCGGCCTGGACGACCCGTCCGGTCGCGGCGGCCAGCTGGCGCCGCCAGACGTACACCAGGAACTCCTCCAGCTCGGGCAGGAGCAGCTCGATCAGGGGATACGTCACCTCGGTGCGCGTCATGCCCGGCTCGGGGGGCTCGGTCAGCCCTTCCAGGAAGGAGTCGATCTGCCACTCGGCGAGCCGGGCGGTGGTCTGCCCGGTGGACCGCGCCACCTGCACGGCCATGGCCTCGCTCAGCAGCCCGGCCTCAACCAGACCGGCCAGGCGCCGCAGGGCCAGGACGTCCGCCTCCGTCAGCGCCTTGGCCTGCCCGATGTCCGCGAAGCCCATGGCCCGCCAGAAACGGGAGGCCAGCTCCATGGAGACGCCCGCGCTGCGGGCCGCCTGGAAGGGGGTGTAGCGACGCTCGGCGCCCAGGATGAGCTGTTCCAGCCGCAGCGCGAGGGGGTCCTCGCCGGGATCGGCGGAATGCGGGTTCTCCCGCTCGTGGGGAGGCTCCGCCCGGCCCTGCGCGTCCGTGCCGGAACCCGAGTCGTCGACGGTCACGCCTGCTGCCCTTCCGATCTGTCACGGTCATGTATCGACCGGCCTCAACTGTACGGCAGGTGTGCGCCAGCTCACTCCGTCCGCCGGATCCGGGGTGCGGGGCCGCCTCCGTCGCCCCGCCGCCCGGCGCCGGTGGCCCGGTCCGCCCCCGGGGACACCGGCCGGGCGGCCCCGCACCGGCCCCCTACCGGCCCGTCACGCGGGCCGCAGGTGGACGATGTCCCCCGCCCCCACCGGCTCCTGCACGCCTTCGCCGGTGGCCAGCACCAGCCGCCCGTCCCCGTCCACCGCGACCGCCTCCCCGACCACGGACCGGTCCCCCGGCAGCTCCGCCCGCACGACCCGGCCGAGCGTCGCGCACCCCGCCGCGTACGTCTCCTGCAGCCCGCACGCGGCCGGGTCGCCCCCGGCGTCCCGCCACCGCCGGTACCACTGCTCCAGCGCCCGCAGCATCCCCCGCAGCAGCGGGTCCCGGTCGGTGCTCACCGCCCCGGCCAGCGCCAGCGACCCCGCGGTCGGCACGGGCAGCTCCTCCTCGCGCAGGGTGACGTTCACGCCGACCCCGATGACCACCCCGCCGTCGCCGGCCCGCTCCGCGAGGATCCCCCCGGCCTTGCGCTCCTCGCCGCCCACGGTCACCAGCAGGTCGTTGGGCCACTTCAGGGCCGTGTCCACGCCCGCCGCGCGCGACAGCCCCGTGGCCACCGCGACCCCGGTGAGCAGCGGCAGCCAGCCCCAGCGGGCCACCGGCACCTCGGCCGGCGTGAGCAGGACGGAGAAGAACAGGCCCGAGCGGGCCGGGGCCGTCCACTGCCGGTCGAGCCGTCCGCGCCCGGCCGTCTGCTCCTCGGCGACCAGGACCGCGCCCTCGCGCGCCCCGCCCCCGGCCGCCAGGGCCACCAGGTCGGAGTTGGTGGAGCCGGTACGCTGCACCACCTCCACCCGGGACCACAGGCCGCCCTCCTGGACCAGCCCCCGGCGCAGGGCGGTGGCGTTGAGGGGCGGACGGTCCAGATCCGACCAACGGCTGCCGTTTCCCTCGAATCCCTGGGATCCCTCTGATGCATCTCGCGGCGTCATGCAAGCCACCCTAGGTGTGGTAAACGCCGCACTGCCGATGTCGGGGCACCCCACTACGCTGCGGATGAGTAACCGTCCCCCCTTTTGAGCAGGCAGGGAGCCGCATCCCGATGTCCGAGCCGGAAGAGCAGCAGCCCGACATCCACACGACCGCGGGCAAGCTCGCGGATCTGCAGCGCCGTATCCACGAGGCGACGCACGCCGGCTCGGAACGCGCCGTCGAGAAGCAGCACGCCAAGGGCAAGCTGACGGCCCGTGAGCGCATCGACCTGCTCCTCGACGAGGGCTCGTTCGTGGAGCTGGACGAGTTCGCCCGGCACCGGTCCAACAACTTCGGGCTCGACAGGAACCGCCCGTACGGCGACGGTGTCGTGACCGGGTACGGAACCGTGGACGGCCGGCCCGTCGCCGTGTTCTCGCAGGACTTCACCGTCTTCGGCGGCGCCCTCGGCGAGGTGTACGGGCAGAAGATCGTCAAGGTCATGGACTTCGCCCTGAAGACCGGCTGCCCGGTCGTCGGGATCAACGACTCCGGCGGCGCCCGGATCCAGGAGGGCGTGGCCTCGCTCGGCGCCTACGGCGAGATCTTCCGCCGCAACACGCACGCCTCCGGCGTGATCCCGCAGATCAGCCTGGTCGTGGGGCCCTGCGCGGGCGGCGCGGTCTACTCGCCCGCGATCACCGACTTCACGGTCATGGTGGACCAGACCTCGCACATGTTCATCACCGGCCCGGACGTCATCAAGACGGTCACCGGCGAGGACGTCGGCTTCGAGGAGCTGGGCGGCGCCCGCACCCACAACACGGCCTCGGGCGTGGCCCACCACATGGCCGGGGACGAGAAGGAGGCCATCGAGTACGTCAAGCAGCTGCTGTCGTACCTGCCCTCCAACAACCTCTCCGAGCCCCCGGCCTTCCCGGAGGAGGCGGACCTCGCCGTCACCGACGAGGACCGCGAGCTGGACGCCCTCGTCCCGGACAGCGCGAACCAGCCGTACGACATGCACACGGTGATCGAGCACGTCCTGGACGACGCCGAGTTCTTCGAGACGCAGCCGCTGTTCGCGCCGAACATCCTCACCGGCTTCGGCCGCGTCGAGGGCCGTCCGGTGGGCGTGGTCGCCAACCAGCCGATGCAGTTCGCCGGCTGCCTGGACATCAAGGCCAGCGAGAAGGCCGCCCGCTTCGTACGGACCTGCGACGCCTTCAACATCCCCGTGCTGACCTTCGTCGACGTGCCCGGCTTCCTGCCCGGCGTCGGCCAGGAGCACGACGGCATCATCCGGCGCGGCGCCAAGCTGATCTACGCCTACGCCGAGGCGACCGTCCCGCTGATCACGGTCATCACCCGCAAGGCGTTCGGCGGGGCGTACGACGTGATGGGCTCCAAGCACCTGGGCGCCGACCTCAACCTCGCCTGGCCCACCGCCCAGATCGCCGTCATGGGCGCACAGGGCGCGGTCAACATCCTGCACCGCCGCGCCATCGCCGAGGCGGAGGATCCGGAGGCGGCCCGGGCCCGGCTGATGCAGGAGTACGAGGACACCCTCCTCAACCCCTACGTCGCGGCCGAGCGCGGCTACGTCGACGCCGTGATCATGCCGTCCGACACCCGCGCCCACATCGTGCGGGGCCTGCGTCACCTGCGCACCAAGCGGGAATCCCTGCCTCCGAAGAAGCACGGCAACATCCCCCTCTGACCCCAGGAGTGGCTGTGACGATCAAGGTCGTACGGGGCAACCCGACCCCGGAGGAGCTGGCCGCCGCCCTGGCGGTGGTCCGGGCGCGCGCCGCGGCGGCGGCCGACGCGCCGTCCGGCGCGCCCGAACCCCGTGACTCCTGGTCCGACCCGTCCCGCCTCGCCGCCCGCCGGCTGCCCCGGCCGGGGCCGGCGGCGTGGGCGCGGACGTACTGGCCGGGCGCGTAGCCGGGAGTCAGAGCACCGCCGCGACGGCTTCGGCCATCACCGCGTAGCCCGCGTCACCGGGATGCAGGTGGTCGCCGGAGTCGTACGACGGGT
Organism: Streptomyces sp. NPDC052701; assembly: GCF_040678355.1. Lineage (NCBI taxonomy): Bacteria > Bacillati > Actinomycetota > Actinomycetes > Kitasatosporales > Streptomycetaceae > Streptomyces > Streptomyces sp. NPDC052701. The sequence goes on along the minus strand of NZ_JBFATO010000008.1, from coordinate 3,168 downwards.
GCAGCCGGTCCGGGTCCGCCGGATCGGCCAGGGCGCGGTGCAGGTCGGCGACCGCGTCGTACTCCCCCGCGCACCGGATCCACTCGTTGAGCTCGTGGCTCACCTTGGCCGCGTGCTCGCCCCAGTGGTCCGAGCCGGCCAGCGGCAGCAGGGTCGCGCCGATCACCCGCAGGCCCCGTGCGCGGGCCTGCCGGATCAGCTCCCGGTGGCCGTCGATCAGTTCGGCGGCCTCCACCACCGGCGCGGGGTGGTACGTCGGCTGCTCGTCCGTCTCGCTGAAGCCGATGTCGTTCAGGCCGAGCAGCACCACCAGCGTGTCCACGCCCGGGTGGGCGAGGACGTCCCGGGCGAGCCGGTGCACGGCCTTCTCGCCGTACCAGGACGAGTCGTTGAGCAGCAGGTTCCCGCCGATGCCCGCGTTGAGGACGGGCCGGCCGGTGCGTTCGGCGAGGGCGTCGGACCAGCGGCGGTCCGCGCCGGGCGTGGAGCCGAACCCGTCGGTGATCGAGTCGCCGAACAGGGCGATCCCGTCGCCGCGGCCGGCGTCGGTCTCGACGGCCGACAGGAAGTACCAGGACTCGGTCGCCGCGTCGAAGCCCTGCCCGCCGGCGTCCAGCAGGAGGTCCCCCGCCCCCCGGTAGCTGGTCGTGAAGGCCTGCGCGTGGAAGGTGGCCGGGCCGGTGGTGGCGTCGAAGTGCAAGGTGACGGTGACCGGCTCCAGGGCGGCCACGGCGAGCTCCGCCGGGTCGCTGAGCAGCTCCCCGCGCGCCGGTATCGCGGCGCCGTAGGCGCCCCCGAAGGTCAGCCGCCGCAGCGAGCCGGGTTCGACGGCCGCCCCCGTGGCGGTCCGGCCGACGGTCGCGCCCGCGAGGCGGACCGGTGAGGTCCCGTAGGCGTTCGAGAGCCGGATGCGGACCTTCTCCCCGCCCGCCGTCGGACGGACGGTCTGGCGCAGCGACTGGCGCCAGAAACCCTCGCGGGACCAGTTCGGGGTGAAGCCCTCGCCGGGGAGCTGGGGTGACGCGGTCCAGACAGCGGTGAACATGACACGCCCCTTCCAAAGGGAACCAGAGTTCCATTAATTAATGGAACTGTAGTCCCTTTTGACGGCTGCGGCGAGCCGGGGAAGTTGAGTACGCGTACTCAGGCGACGCGCCCGGCCGCCGCCGGACGATGGAAGGCATGCTGTGGTCCGACCCCGAGAACGAACCGCCCGAGGAACTGCGCGACGCGCAGGAGATGCTGCGGCGGCTGGGCGTTCTCATGGCGTTGGCCATGGTGCTGGCCATGCTCGTGATCGGAGTGAGGTGAGGGCGCGCGGCCTGCGCCGATACTCTGATGGCATGACAGATCAGCCCCGCCGCCGACTCGTCCTCGCCTCCCAGTCCCCCGCCCGGCTCGGACTGCTCCGCCAGGCCGGACTCGACCCCGAGGTGATCGTGAGCGGCGTCGACGAGGACGCCGTCACCGCCCCCACCCCCGCCGAGCTCGCCCTCGCCCTCGCCGAGGCCAAGGCCTCCGTGGTGGCCGCCAGGCCCGAGGTGAAGGGCGCGATCGTGATCGGCTGCGACTCGGTGCTCGACCTGGACGGCCAGGCCCTCGGCAAGCCCGCCGACGCCGAGGAGGCCACCGCCCGCTGGAAGGCCATGCGCGGCCGCGCCGGAACCCTCCAGACGGGCCACTGCGTCTTCGACACGCTCAGCGGCCGCTACGCCTCCGCCACCGCCTCCACCGTCGTCCGCTTCGGCGAGCCGACCGACGAGGAGATCGCCGCGTACGTCGCCTCCGGCGAGCCGCTGCACGTCGCCGGGGCGTTCACCCTCGACGGCCGTTCGGCCCCCTTCATCGAGGGCATCGACGGCGACCACGGCAACGTGATCGGCATCAGCCTGCCGCTGGTCCGCCGCCTGCTGGCGGAGCTGGGCGTGGGCATCACGGAGCTGTGGGCGCCGCGGGAGGCGTGACCGGGGCCCCGCCGCCGCCCGCTCCGTCCTCGGGCGCGGCGCCGGCGGGCTTCGCGGGACTGTCGTACGCCGTCAGCAGCAGCACGATCAGCGCGAGCACCAGCATCATGAACAGGAACGCCGACGGGCCCACCGGCCCCCAGGCGAAGGCGCCGAGCAGACCGTGCACCACGGCGGCGCTGACCAGCAGCACGCGCCCGAGGCCCGCGGGCGGGCGGTCGCGCAGCGCGACCAGGAACGCGACCAGGGCGCACAGCGCGAAGTAGAGCCCGAAGACGATCCCGCCGGCCTTCGAGGACACCGACATCACGTGCGGGTCGAGACCGGCCAGGGACATCTCCTGCCGGTCGACGACGATCCCCAGGAACCAGTTCAGCGCGGCGATGCCGAACGCCTCGGCGAGCAGGACGACCGCCACGCACCACGCCACCGGTCTGCGCACCACCGGCCCCACCCACTTCCGAGCACGCGCGTCCGCCCGGGATCCGGTTACCCCGGGTACGTTCGGTACAGCGCGAACGCTACTAACCGGTAAACCTGGGGACAAGGGTCCTGCGGCCGGCAAAGAATCATTGGGCCATTCGTAGGGACTCCACAAAGAAACCGAGTGGCCCGCAGCACGTGGTGACAGAGACCTTGACCACAGGGGGCAGCTAGGGTTGCCCGGAGGAGTCCCGCGTATCGCGGTACGACAAGGGATTTCGCGGGTCGAGCGAGCCTCGCATCACGCTCCGTGTGGGCAAGCTCACCATTGGGGACGGGTCGAAGTGCCGTGTCGGCAGTCCCTAAACTCGGCTTGTTTCAAGGAGGGAGCCTCAATCGTGCGCAAGGTGCTCATCGCCAATCGTGGCGAAATCGCTGTCCGCGTGGCCCGGGCCTGCCGGGATGCCGGGATCGCGAGCGTGGCCGTCTACGCCGACCCGGACCGGGACGCGCTGCATGTCCGCGCCGCGGATGAGGCGTTCGCCCTGGGCGGTGACACCCCGGCCACCAGCTACCTGGACATCGGCAAGGTGCTGAAGGCGGCCCGTGAGTCGGGGGCCGACGCGGTCCATCCCGGCTACGGCTTCCTCTCGGAGAACGCCGACTTCGCCCAGGCGGTGCTGGATGCGGGCCTGGTGTGGATCGGCCCGCCGCCGCAGGCCATCCGCGACCTGGGCGACAAGGTCGCCGCCCGGCACATCGCCCAGCGCGCCGGCGCGCC